>NZ_JBHZOP010000155.1:0-8778 GCF_042787595.1 Stenotrophomonas sp. YIM B13575
GGGCCATGCCCGGCGGCTTTCAAGCGGAGACCCTGCCGCTGCGCTCGCCGGGCATGGCCCGGCGCTACCCCTCAACGCGTGCCGAAGCGCGCCCGGCAGCCGTTGCTGACCCACACGTTGCCGCGCGAGTAACCCCAGGTCCGGCCTTCCTGGCAGGCACTGCCGGACAGCTGCTGCTGCAGCACCGGCCGGCCCTGGCGTTCATCCCAGTTGCAGCTCTGCTGGCGGTTGTTGTTGCTGCTGCAGGTCACGGTGTAGTTGCTGTTGCCGCCACCCCAACCGCCGCCATTGCCCCCACCATTGCCGCCGCCCCAGCCACCGCGGGCTTCGGCGAACTCGGCGCGGCAGCCACGGTTGACCCAGATCGCGCCGTTGCGCACGCCCCAGTTCTGGCCTTCCACGCATTGCGTGCCGGAAATCTGCCGGACCACGCGCGCGTTGCGCCAGCCGACCGGGCAGCTGCGTTCGCGGTTGTCCTGGCTTTCGCAGCGCACGGTGCCGCCGTTGCCGTTGCCGCCGCCCCAACCGCCACCGTTGCCGCCCCCCCAGCCACCGCGGCCCTGGGTGAACTCGGCGCGGCAGCCGTTGTTGACCCAGATGCTGCCGTTGCGGGCGCCCCAGGTGCGGCCCTCCACGCAGGCCGAGCCGGACAGCTGGCGGACCAGCCGGGCGTCGCGCCAGCCGGTGTTGCAGACGCGTTCGCGGTTGTTCTGGCTCTCGCAGCGGACCACCCCGTCCTGCGCGGCGGCAGGGGCGGAGGGCAGGGCGAGCGCGGTAAAGGTACCCAGGATCACGGCCAGGCTGGCCAGGGACTGCGGTTTCATGGCGACATCCCCATACGGGAGTAGGTGCGCGACTATAAGGACCGGGGCGATCAAGCCCGCGTGACCGTCCGCATTTGCCCCGGCCGGGGCCTCGGCCGCAGAATAAGAGGCTTTCCGGCCCCCATCAGGCGCCGGCGTTCTCCAGCGGAGCTTTCCCCCCATGCGTACCCACTTCTGCGGCCTGGTCGATGAGACCCTGATTGGCCAGACTGTCACCCTCGCCGGCTGGACCGACGTGGCCCGTAACCAGGGCGGCGTCTGCTTCATCGATCTCCGCGATCATGAAGGCATCGTGCAGGTGACGGTGGAGCTCGACAACGCCGAAGTGTTCGCCGTGGCCGCCAGCCTGGGCTATGAGGACGTGCTGCAGGTGGAAGGTGTTGTGCGCGCCCGCCACGCGGTCAACGACAAGCTGCGCACCGGCAAGGTGGAAGTGATCGCCACCGCCATCACCGTGCTGAACAAGGCCGCGCCGCTGCCGTTCCACGCGCACGAGAACCCCGGCGAAGAAACCCGCCTGAAGTACCGCTACCTGGACCTGCGCCGTCCGGAAATGCAGCGCATGCAGCGCACCCGCATCAAGCTGGTGCAGGCCCTGCGCCGCCACCTGGACGAAAAGGGCTTCCAGGACATCGAAACCCCGATCCTGACCAAGGCCACCCCGGAAGGCGCGCGCGACTTCCTGGTGCCGGCGCGCATGCACCCGGGCGAGTTCTACGCCCTGCCGCAGAGTCCGCAGCTGTTCAAGCAGATCCTGATGGTGGCCGGCTTCGACCGCTACTACCAGATCGCGCGCTGCTTCCGCGACGAGGCCCTGCGTGCCGACCGCCAGCTGGAATTCACCCAGCTGGACATGGAGTTCGCCTTCGTCCGCGAGCGCGACGTGCAGGATTTCGTCGAAGACATGATCCGCGGCATCTTCAAGGAAGTGGTCGACGTCGAGCTGGACGCCAGCTTCCCGCGCATGACCTGGGCCGAGGCGATGCGTCGCTACGGTTCGGACAAGCCGGACCTGCGCATCGCGCTGGAACTGGTGGACGTGGCCGAGCTGGTCAAGACCAGCGAATTCCCGGTGTTCACCGCGGCTGCCAACGATGCCGATGGCCGCGTCGCCGCGCTGCGCATCCCGGGTGGTGCCAGCCTGTCGCGCAAGCAGATCGATGAGTACGCCGCGCACGCCGCCAAGTACGGCGCGAAGGGCCTGGCGTACATCAAGGTGGGCGAGAACGGTGAAATCAGCTCGCCGATCCAGAAGTTCTTCAGCGAAGAGGGCTTCGCCGCGCTGGTGGCCCACGTCGGCGCCGGCAACGGCGACATCGTGTTCTTCGGTGCCGGCGGCTACAACAAGGTGTCCGACTTCATGGGCGCGCTGCGCCTGAAAGCCGGCAAGGACTTCAACCTGGTCGCTGACGGTTGGGCGCCGCTGTGGGTCACCGACTTCCCGATGTTCGAGTGGGACGAGGAAGCGCAGCGCTACGTCGCCCTGCATCACCCCTTCACCGCGCCGGCCGTGGACGACATCGCCGACCTGCGCGCGCACGCCAAGACTGCCGTTTCGCGCGGCTACGACATGGTGCTCAACGGCAATGAAATCGGCGGCGGTTCGATCCGTATCCACCGCCCGGACATGCAGAGCGCGGTGTTCGAGCTGCTCGGCATCGGTGCCGAGGAAGCACGTGCGAAGTTCGGCTTCCTGCTCGACGCGCTGAACTACGGCGCGCCGCCGCACGGTGGCATCGCCTTCGGTATCGACCGCATCGCCGCGCTGATGGCCGGCACCGAGTCGATCCGCGACGTCATCCCGTTCCCGAAGACCACCGGTGCGCAGGATCTGATGACCGACGCGCCGTCGCCGATCGTCGACGACCAGCTGGCCGAAGTGCACATCCAGGTTCGCCCCAAGAAAAACTGATCAGGAGATCCAGGCAATGACCGAGTTTGCGTTTTCGCTGGAGTGGGAAAAGCTGGGCAATGAAGGCTCCGAGGCCAACCTGGTCACCGAGCGTGCACGTGTCTTCGGTGGTTGGCTGGTCCGCGTCGGTACCAACCCGTCGGCCATGGCCCTGACCTTCGTCGCTGACGGCGAAGGTCGCTGGGACGGTGAAGACTTCGGCGTCGAGGATTACGAAGACGACGAAGAGGAAGAGGAAGAGTACGACGAGGACGAGGAAGGCGAAGAAGAAGAGGAAGACGGCGAGGAAGAAGAGGACGACGAGGAATACGAAGAAGAGGAAGAGGAAGAAGACGGCAAGGAACCGGCGGAGCGGGCTTGACCCGAACCGTTGTCCTGACGTCAACTCGACCCATGTATTCGATCCGCCGCGCCACTGTGGACGATGCGCCGACCCTGTCGGCGCTGGCCGCGCGCACGTTCACCGAAACCTTCGGCCATCTGTATCCGCCGCAGGACCTGCAGGACTTCATCGACGAGTCCTACACGGTCGAGCGCCAGCGCACGATCCTGGCCCACCCCGATTACGCGGTGTGGCTGCTGGAGCTGGATGGGGAGGCGGTCGGCCATGCCGCCGCCGGCCCCTGTGGGTTGCCGCACCCGGAGGTGAAGCCCGGTGACGGCGAACTCAAGCGCCTGTACCTGGTCAAGACGCAGCAGAGCTGCGGCTGGGGCAGCCGCCTGCTGGAAACCGCGCTGACCTGGCTGGAACGCGACGGCCCGCGCACGCTGTGGCTGGGCGTGTGGTCGGAAAACTTCGGCGCCCAGCGCTTCTACGCCCGCTATGGTTTCGAAAAGGCCGGCGAGTACCTGTTCCCGGTGGGCGATACCAACGATCTTGAGTTCATCCTGCGCCGTCTGCCGCATCCGGCCTGAAGTCGTTCACCGCCGCTTGCCCCTGGCTTCTGTTCAATCACCGTAGTTCCGCCCCGCTGACCGCCAGGCTGTTGCACATGACTCCCCCCGTTCTGTTGTTGCATGGCATCTGGAATGCCCGTGCCTGGGTCGGGCCACTGGCCTGGCGCCTGCGCGCGCGTGGCTTCCAGGTCCATACCTTTGGCTACTCGTCCGTATTCGGCGGCCCCGATGTGGCCGTGCCGCAGTTGCTGGAGCGGCTGGCAGACGCAGGCCCGCTGTCGCTGGTCGGGCACAGCCTGGGTGGCCTGCTGGCGCTGGAAGCCCTGCGTCGGCAACCGCAGCTGCCCGTGCAGCGCGTGGTCTGCCTGGGCTCGCCGCTGCGCGGCAGTGGCACCGCGCGCTCGCTGTCCGAACATGGCTGGGGCCTGGCCCTGGGCCGCAGCAGCGAACTGCTGCTGGACGGGCTGCCGGACTGGCAGGGCAAGGCCGCGGTCGGCCTGATCGCCGGCTCGGTGCCGCATGGGCTGGGCAGCCTGCTCGGGGCGCTGGATGACGATTCCGATGGCACCGTGGCGCTGGCCGAGACCCGCCTGCCGGGCCTGGCCGACCACTGCGTGGTGCGCACCAGCCACAGCGGCCTGGTGGTGTCGCCGGATGCCGCACGGCAGACCGCGCATTTCCTCCGCCATGGCCAGTTCGACCATGGCCGGGACGCCGCTGCTGCCTGAGCGACGTCACCCAGCGCCGCTGCGCTCGCCGGGCATGGCCCGGCGCTACCGGGGCGCCACGCCCGGCCGCATCTGTCCCCCTCGACACGGTGGCATGGCCCGATCAGGTAGAATCCGCGGCCTTATCCATCAACGCACGTACGGAAAGACCCATGGGTAGAGGCCCCTCCATCGAGAACCGCAAAAACGCGTCTGACGCGAAGCGCGGCAAGATTTTCACCAAGATCATCCGTGAGATCGGCGTGGCCGCGCGCGGCGGTGGAGGCGACCCCAACAACAACCCGCGCCTGCGTGTGGCGGTGGACAAAGCACTGACCGCGAACATGTCCAAGGACGTGATCGAGCGTGCCATCAAGAAGGCCACCGGTGAACTGGAAGGCGTCGAGTACGAAGAGATCCGCTACGAGGGCTACGCGCCCGGTGGCGTGGCCGTCATCGTCGATTGCCTGACCGACAACCGCGTGCGCACCGTCGCCGATGTCCGCCATGCGTTCAGCAAGTGCGGCGGCAACATGGGCACCGAAGGCTCGGTCAGCTTCATGTTCAAGCGCGTGGGCGTGCTGCATTACGCTGCCGGCGCCGATGAGGACGCCATCTCCGAAGCGGCCATCGAGGCCGGTGCCGATGACATCGTGGTCTACCCGGAGGATGGCGCGATCGACGTGCTCACCGCCGCGGACAGCTTCCACGCGGTCAAGGATGCGATGCAGGCGGCCGGCCGCACGCCGGACCATGCCGAGCTGACCTTCCGCGCCGACAACGACATCAAGGTCGAGGGCGACACCGTCCTGCAGGTCAAGAAGCTGCTGGACATGCTGGAAGACCTCGACGACGTGCAGGACGTTTACTCCAACGCCGATCTCGGCGCGGACGCCTACGCCTGAACGTACGCTCCACCGGTCGCCTTTGGCGGCCGGTGAGCGGACAATGCGGACCATGATGACCCCAGACGTTTCCAGCCATCACCGCCGCATGCGTCCTTCCCGGATCAGCGGCGCCTGTGTGCGTGCCGCATGACCCGTATTCTCGGCATCGACCCGGGTTCACAACGGACCGGGGTCGGCATCATCGACGTCGACGCCAGCGGCCGGGTCAGCCACGTGCATCACCAGCCGCTGGTGCTGCTCGGGGCCGACGACTTCCCGCAGCGCATGAAGCTGCTGGTGCTGGGCCTGGCCGAGCTGTGCCACGAGTACCAGCCGCAGGAAGTGGCCATCGAAAAGGTGTTCATGGCACGCAACCCCGATTCGGCGCTGAAGCTGGGCCAGGCCCGTGGCGCGGCGATTTCGGCGGTGGTGCTGCGCGACCTGCCCGTGCACGAATACGCTGCAAGCGAGATCAAGCTGGCGGTGGTCGGTCGTGGCGGCGCCGAAAAGCAACAGGTTCAACACATGGTCGGGCTCATGCTCAACCTGAAAACCAAGCTGCAGGCCGACGCGGCCGACGCGTTGGCCGTGGCCATCACCCATGCCCACGTAAGGGCAACGGCCAACCGCCTGGGGCTGACTGCCCGCCAGGCGTGGGGTCGCAAATGAGGAGCTGCACGCAATGATCGGTCGACTGCGCGGAATCGTCGCCTACAAGGCGCCGCCGTGGCTGGTGGTGGACGTCAACGGGGTGGGCTACGAGCTGGAGGCGCCGATGAGCACCTTCTACGACCTGCCCGAGCTGGGCCGTGAGGTCACCCTGTACACCCACTATTCGCAGAAGGAAGACAGCGTCTCGCTGTACGGCTTCCTGCGCGAAGGCGAGCGCCGCCTGTTCCGCGACGTGCAGCGGGTCAGCGGCATCGGCGCGAAGATCGCGCTGGCCGTGCTGTCCGGCGTCACCGTCGAAGAATTCGCGCGCATGGTCCAGGCCGGCGACATCACTGCGCTGACCCGTATTCCCGGCATCGGCAAGAAGACCGCCGAGCGCATGGTGCTGGAGCTGCGTGACCGCGCGGCGCAGTTCGGCGCCGGTGGCGCACTGCCGACCGGCAGTGGCCCGGCTCCCGCCGACCCGCTGTCCGATGCCACCGTGGCGCTGCAGCAGCTGGGCTACAAGCCGACCGAGGCGGCGCGGATGGCGCGCGAAGCCTTCAACGAGGGCGACGAAGTGGCCATGGTCATCCGCAAGGCCCTGCAGTCGGCGCTGCGCTGAGCCGCGCCGCTTCCTTTCCCATTACACCCTGAGCTTCGCCAGGAGCCCCATGTCCAGCAGTCAAACCCCGCACACCGCCGCCCATGGCGGCCATGGTCACGCTCCCCCCGCCGGGGGGCTGGCGCTGATCATCGGTGCGATCGGCGTGGTCTTCGGCGATATCGGCACCAGCCCGCTGTACACCCTGAAGGAGGCGTTCTCGCCGCACTACGGGCTCAGCAGCGACCACGACACCGTGCTGGGCGTGCTGTCACTGGCGTTCTGGGCGCTGAACATCGTGGTCACCCTGAAGTACGTGACCATCATCATGCGCGCCGACAATGACGGCGAAGGCGGCATCATGGCGCTGATGGCGCTGACCCAGCGCACGCTGCGCAACGGGTCGCGCTCGGCTTACGTGGTGGGCATCCTCGGCATCTTCGGCGCTTCGTTGTTCTTCGGCGACGGCGTGATCACGCCAGCGATATCGGTGCTGGGCGCGGTGGAAGGCCTGGAGGTGGCGGCCCCCGGGCTGCATGCCTTCATCGTGCCGATCACCGTGGTGGTGCTGCTGGCGGTGTTCGCGGTGCAGCGCTTTGGCACCGCGAAGATCGGCAAGCTGTTCGGGCCGATCACCTCGATCTGGTTCATTTCGCTGGCGGCGATCGGCATCTACAACATCGTCGACGCGCCGGAAGTGCTGAAAGCGTTCAACCCCTGGTGGGCGATCCGCTTCTTCATGAATCATGGCTGGCACAGCATCTTCATCCTCGGCGCGGTGGTGCTGGCGGTCACTGGTGGCGAGGCGCTGTATGCCGACATGGGCCACTTCGGTGCCAAGCCGATCCGCCACGCCTGGTACTTCTTCGTGCTGCCGTGCCTGGTGCTGAACTACCTGGGGCAGGGCGCGCTGGTGCTCAACCACCCCGAGGCGGTGAAGAATCCGTTCTTCGAAGCGGTGCCGTCGTGGGCGCTGTACCCGATGATCATCCTGGCCACGATGGCCGCGGTGATCGCCTCGCAGTCGGTCATCACCGGCGCGTTCTCGGTCTCGCGCCAGGCCATGCAGCTGGGTTACATCCCGCGCATGCGCATCAAGCACACCTCGCACGACACCATCGGCCAGATCTACATCCCCGGCATCAACTGGGGTATCGCGGTGATGGTGATCGGCCTGGTGCTGGCCTTCCGCAGCTCGTCCAACCTGGCTGTGGCCTACGGCATCTCGGTGTCGGCCACCATGCTGATCGATACCCTGCTGCTGGCCCTGGTCGCCCGTTCGCTGTGGCCGAAGGCGCGCAACTGGATCCTGCCGCTGTGCGTGGTGTTCTTCGTCATCGACCTGGGCTTTGTCATCGCCAACGGCGCCAAGCTGCTGCAGGGCGCCTGGTTCCCGGTGGTGCTGGGCATCTTCCTGTTCACCATGATGCGCACCTGGCGTCGTGGCCGCGAACTGCTGCGCGATGAGATCCGCAAGGACGGCATCCGTATCGACACCTTCCTGCCGGGCCTGATGCTGGCGCCGCCGGTACGCGTACCGGGCACTGCGGTGTTCCTCACCGCCGACCCGACCGTGGCCCCGCATGCGCTGATGCACAACCTCAAGCACAACAAGGTGCTGCACGAGCGCAATGTGTTCCTGCACGTGGAAACCCTGCCCATTCCATATGCGATGGAAGGGCAACGACTGAAGATCGAATCGGTGGGCGATGAGTTCTACCGGGTCTACGTGCGTTTCGGCTTCATGGAGACCCCCGACGTACCGCTGGCGCTGATGCGCTCGTGCGACCACGGCGGCATCTACTTCGACCCGATGGACACCACCTTCTTCGCCAGCCGCGAAACCATCGTCGCCACCGCCAACCGCGGCATGCCGATCTGGCGCGACAAGCTGTTCGCGCTGATGCACAGGAACGCCGCCCCGGCGACGGGCTTCTTCCGCATTCCGGGCAACCGCCTGGTCGAGCTGGGCGCGCAGGTGGAGATCTGACCGCACGGGGTCGGATCCCTTTTCCTCAGGAAAAGGGCTCTGACCCCCTGTTCGGTTCGTGTCATACACACATCCATCCACGCATGGCGTGGATCTACTGTGTCGACCAAGGTCGACACCCACCAAGAGCAGGCCATTCCGTGTCGACCAAGGTCGACACCCACCAAGAGCAGGCCATGCCATTCCGGCAGATTGCGGAGATCTGTCGAAGGCGGGGTGGGTCCGGTTGCGGGGGCGTGAGCGCCAGGGATGGCGCGACCGAGCTTACATGGACGTACTTGCAGCGTCCCCCGCAACCGGACCCAC
>NZ_JBHZOP010000156.1:0-8840 GCF_042787595.1 Stenotrophomonas sp. YIM B13575
GGTGGGCTGTGCAGGGGCGTGAGCCGCATGGATGCGGCGACCGAGCTTACATGGACGTACTTGCAGCGCCCCCTGCACAGCCCACCCGCCCGGCCCACTGCCAGATTTGGAGGCAGTATGCCGCCCAGCCACGAGGGGCTGCGCCGTTCGCCGGACTCCCAACTGAACGATTTCATCTGCAACTGTCATGCAGATCGTGTCTAATACCGCTCCCCACCCGTAGTGCCCCCACCTGTATGTCCCTCCAATCCCATGGCCCGGCGCCGTGCGACGACGCTGACGGCCACCTGGTCACCGCTGGCCCGCTGACCCCGCCGCCCGATGTTGCCGGCACCCCCGCCGATGAGAAGGCACTGCGCCACTCGGTCGCCGAAGACGCGCAGGGCATGGTGCTGGCGATGCTGGTGGCCTCGCTGGGCCTGGCCATCTTCGCCAAGGGCGGGCTGATGATCGGCGGCATGGCCGGCATGGCCTTCCTGCTGCACTACGCCATGGGCTGGAACTTCGGCCTGGTGTTCGTGCTGGTCAATCTGCCGTTCTACTGGGTGGCCGTGCGCCGCATGGGCTGGGAATTCACCCTGAAGACGTTCGCGGCGGTCACCGCCTGCGGCCTGCTGACCGACATTCTGCCGCGCTGGGCCGACTTCTCGCATATCGCGCCGTTGTACTCGGCGCTGGTCGGTGGCGCGCTGTCCGGCCTGGGCATCCTGTTCTTCATCCGCCATCGCGCCAGCCTCGGCGGCATCGGTATCCTCGCGGTCTACCTGCAGCGCACCCGCGGTTGGAGTGCCGGCAAGGTGCAGATGTCCTTCGATGCGTGCCTGATGGTGGCCGCATTCTTCGTGCTGTCGCCGTCAAAGGTGATGTACTCGGCCATCGGTGCGGTGGTGCTCAGCCTGGTGCTGATGTTCAACCACCGCCCGGGCCGTTACATGGGCGTCTGACGGCTCCAGGGCAATGCCGGCCAGTCGCTGGCATTAGCGGGGCGATGACTGCACCCACGGTGGCGCCAGCTTCAGCAGCGTGGCGTGCACCGGGCAGTCCTCGGCATGTGCGCCCGGCAGGTAGCCCAGGCTCATCAGGAACTCGCCGGTGATCTCGCCGCCGGTGAAGCGGAACGTCTTCTTGAACAGCTTCACCCAGTCGGCCTTGCTGCGCGGGTGGTGCGCGTCCAGCCACGCGGCGAAGCTGCCGTGGCTCTGGCGCAGCTGCTGGATCACCTGCGCGTTGTGGATCGCCGCCAGCACCTTCAAGCGGTTGCGGATGATGCCGGGGTCCGACAGCAGGCGCTCGATGTCCTGCTCGGCATAGGCGGCGACGCGATCGACGTCGAAGGCGTCATAGGCCGCGCGGAACCCCTCGCGCTTCTTCAGGATGGTTTCCCAGCTCAGGCCAGCCTGGTTGATCTCCAGCAGCAGGCGCTCGAACAGCTCGCGCTCATCGCGCTGCGGGAAACCATATTCGTTGGCGTGGTAGTACTCGTGCACCGGGTGGCCCGGGGCGATGCGGCAGTATCCGCTCATTGCTTTTCCTTCATCCTGCCGAAGTCATGGGAGTGGTGGATGTCAGCCGGTTGGTCGCCCAGCGAAAGATCGGGCCAACGGCTGGGCGCAATGCGTAGCTGGCCGTCGCGAAGCGCCTGGTTCGCCGCCTTGCCATCGTCTTCGCGGAAGTTTACCTCGGCCGCCTCCCGCCACTGGGCGTCCTGCCAGACATGCAGCGCGCACTCCGGCCCCCGGCTGCGGCCCTCCTTGCACAGCAGCACCTCCTGCTGGCCATCGCCATCCAGATCGCGCTGCAGGGCGATGCAGCCGTTGTCTTCCTTCACGCAGTCGCTTGCATCCATATGCTCCAGCACGCTCGTCCACCAGGTGTCCGGCGGCGATGCGCTGCCCTTGGCCAGGGTGATGCGCTGCTTCAGCGTCGGAAGGTCGTAGACACCCGCCTCCACGTAGTCCTCCAGGGTATAGCTGGCACCGCGTTCACCCTTCATCTGCTGGGCGATGATCGCCGTTGCGCGCCGGTCGGCCTGGATGACCGGGTCCTGCTGCAGCGCGCGCAGCGCATCCACGCCGGGGCGCCCGTTGTACTGCCGCAGCTGGCGGCTGTCATTGACCGTCAGTGCGGAGGGATCGGCACGCACACGCTCGGCCAGGCTGCGGGCGGCGATGCGTGCTGGATCCAGCAGCGGCGTATTACCCAGCACGGCCAAGGCCAGCACGGCCCAGCACATCACCCGGTTCACCGGTTCGATGCCCTGCAGCCAGCGCTCGCTCCGGCGCACCGCCGCCAGCGCATAGCCTGCGGCGTAACCGGCGGTGAGCACGCCAACACCCACGCCCCAGAAGCGCTCGATGGTCCAGCCATACTGGCCGATGCGCAGCGCCAGCGAGTACAGCGCCACGCCTGTGTACACCGGCAGCACCAGCAGACTGGCCTCGACCACCCGGCGCAGCATCGTCGGGTAGGGGCGCTCGATGCCGCTGCGCTGATAGACCGCGTTGACCATGCATACCAGCAGCACTGCCAGAGTCAGCAGCTCCTGCGCCTGCGAGCGATAGCCACCTGGCGAGGCCAGGCCTGTCAGCGGCAGTGAAATCACGAACAGCACCGCAATGAACGAAAGCAGCGGCAGCAGCCCGCGGCAAAGTGCGAACAAGACCTGGCGGATGATCTGGATGGCGCGATGCTGGGTACGGCCGATCAGCACGCCGAACCCGGCCAGGGTACCGGTCGCCAGGGCGACGAATGCGCGCTCCCTGAACAGATGATGGAAGAAGTCCACTTTCACGACCGAGAACAGCGCCGCCCACAGCCACAACAGCATCCAGGCCAGGCCGGTGAACACCGCCGCGACCAGCAGGATCAGACCGTTCTGCCACGCCCGCTCGAACAGCGCCGGGTAGTCCGCGCGCCAATGCCCGTGCTGCAGACGGAACTGCCACCATGGCAACAGCACGAAGGTGGCGATGGCCAGGCTGATCGACAGCGGATCGCGCAGGGACGCAACCCAGATGTTTTCGACGCCGGCAAGATTCCAGCCAACCCATGCGGCCAGCGCGATCACCAGCAGCGAGGCCAGCAGGGCGTGCAGCCACAGGCGCCGGTCACGCAGGTGGCCTAGGGTCAGGGCGATGGCCGAAGGCACCGTCAGTACCCAGGCATTCCAGCTGTAACGGCAGGCCAGATCGTGGAAGGGCCAGTGTGGCGCCAGTTCCTGTGCGGCGTACAAGGCCAGACCCTGCAGCAGCGCGATCAGCACGATCATGCTGCGGGTCGACCAGGGCAGCGGAGCATCCTGTTGCATCGCTCAATCCTCCATGGAATCGCACCATCCTAGCCCATCCCTTCGCGCCCGCATCCGGCCGCAGCGGTTAGAATGACGCCCATGCCAGTAACGCCGACTTCCCTCGCCAATCACCTGCTCGTGGCGCTGCCGTCGCTGATCGACGCCACCTTCGCCCGCACCGTTGCGCTGATCTGCCAGCACGATGAGAACGGAGCAATGGGGGTGCTGGTCAACCAGCCGTCCGAGTACACCCTGGGCGAAGTGCTGGCGCAGATGGACATCGCCACCGTCGATGGTGGTCTGCAGGCGCGTCCGGTGCTCAATGGCGGGCCGGTGCATCCCGAACGTGGTTTCGTCATCCATGACGATGCGCGCGCGTGGGATTCCAGCCTGGTCGTCGGTGACGGCCTGTACCTGACCACCTCGCGTGACATCCTCGAGGCGATGGCGCGCGGCGAAGGCCCGGCCAACGCCGTGGTCACCCTGGGCTGCGCGGGCTGGAGTGCCGGCCAGCTGGAAAGCGAACTGTCCGAAAACAGCTGGCTGACCGTGCCGGCCGACGCCGAGCTGGTGTTCCAGCTGCCGCTGGAACAGCGCTGGCAGGGTGCCGCCTCGCGCATTGGCGTCGATCTGTTCCGGCTGACCGATTACAGCGGCCATGTCTGAGCCGGCCCTCATCCGCCGCGATGGCACCGTGCTCGGCTTCGATGTCGGCTCGCGCCGGATCGGTGTGGCGATCGGCAGTGCGTTCGCCGCGCATGCGCGCGCGGTGGCCGTGGTCGATGTGCACGGCAATGGTCCCGACTGGGCGGCGATCGAACGCCTGCTCAAGGAATGGAAGCCCGATGGCCTGGTGGTTGGCGATCCGCTGACCCTGGACGGCCAGGACCAGCCCAACCGCAAGCGCGCGCAGGGCTTTGCCCGCCAGCTGCGGGAACGTTTCAAACTGCCGGTGGTGATGATCGACGAGCGTTCCAGCTCGGTCGAGGCCGCCCGCCGCTTCGCCGTCGAGCGCGCCGAAGGGCGCAAGCGCCGCCGCGATGCGGCCGCCCTCGATGCCGTGGCTGCGGCGGTGATCATCGACCGCTGGTTGTCGTCGCCGGACGACGCCATTCCCATTTCCTGACGATACGAACCCCGCCATGACCGCCCAGCAACTCGATGACTCCGGCCGCCTGCGCCACCTGTTGACGCTTGAAGGTCTTCCCCGCGACACCCTGGTGCAGCTGCTCGACCGCGCCGGCCAGATCCGCGATGCCGCGGTCGGCCGTGTCGGCAACAAGCGCCACGTGCTGGGCGGATCGGCGGTGTGCACCTTGTTCTTCGAACCCTCCACCCGTACCCGCAGTTCGTTCCATCTGGCGGCGCAGCGGCTGGGGGCGGACGTGCTGAACTTCGACGCCTCCACTTCGTCCACGCGCAAGGGCGAAACCGCCTGCGACACGCTGAAGAACCTGGAAGCGATGGGCGTGCGTGGTTTCGTCGTACGCCACCCGGATGACGGCGCCGTGGCCGCGCTGGCCGCCGTGGCGGGCGAGGGCACCGCGCTGATCAATGCCGGCGACGGCCGCAGCTCGCACCCGACCCAGGGCCTGCTGGATATGCTGACCCTGCGCCAGGCCAAGGGCCCGGACTTCTCGAAGATGAAGGTGGTGATCGTCGGTGACGTCAAGCACTCGCGCGTGGCCCGCACCGACCTGCATGCGCTGCGCACGCTGGGCGTCGGCGAGATCCGCGTGTGCGGCCCGCAGTCGCTGCTGCCGGACGACGACACCCTGAAGGGCTGTGTGGTGGGTGATGATTTCGACGCGATGCTGGAAGGCGTCGACGCGCTGATGATGCTGCGCCTGCAGCGCGAGCGCATGGAAGAAGGGCTGGTGCCGTCGCTGGAGCAGTACCACGCACAGTACGGGCTGAACACCGAACGCCTGGCCCGCGCCGGCAAGGACGCAGCCGTGCTGCACCCGGGCCCGATCAACCGCGGTGTGGAAGTGACCGACGACGTGGCCGACGGCCCGCAGTCGTGGGTGCTGCGCCAGGTCGCCAACGGCGTTGCCGTACGCATGGCCGTGCTGGAAACCCTGCTGGGTTGAGACCCCGCGTCCCGATTGGGTGGGTGCCGACCGTTGGTCGGCACAGAGGAGGATTCACCTTGAACTGCCTCGGTGGGTGCCGACCGTTGGTCGGCACAGTGCAGTCAGTCCCGTGGTGCTGGACGCAACCATTGATTGGCTACAGCCCTACCTGCATCGGAGGGGTTGCCCGATAGAAGGGGACTGCCGGTAGGCACACGCTTGGGCCCATGAACCGTGCACGCCTATGCCTTGGCCGCCATTCCCGGATCGGGCAATCCTACATCCTGACCACCGTCACTCAAGGGCGTCGACGCTACTTCGACGATGCCACTGCGGCGCAGGTGGTGATGGACGTGGTCCGCCGCATTGATGCTGAAGGTCTGACGCACTCACTTGCCTATGTGGTCATGCCGGACCACATCCATTGGCTTGTGGAGCTCCGCGCGTTCTCGCTGGACTACATCATGCAACGCTTCAAATCGAGCAGTGCATTGCGGATCAACCGCATGTCCGGCCGGTCAGGACGATTCTGGCAATCGAGCTATCACGATCACGCGATCCGCTCCGATGAATCTCTGTTCCGTCATGCAATGTACGTGTTGGGAAATCCGATCAGGGCAGGGCTGACCGCGCAGCTTGGTGAATATCCCCATGCGTGGTGTCGATGGGAAGTTGAAGGGAGGTTCCAGTCAATTGAACATATGGGTTCGGAGAGATAGTGCCGACCAACGGTCGGCACCCACCGCGGAGGTTTTCCAGCAGGAGCTGTAGTTCAGCGCTTCTGCTGGAACAACCACGCCCACATCGCCGCGTCGGCGTAGGTGGCATCCCAGGCGTTGTGGTTGCCGTCCGGGTACTCGGTATAGCGCACATCACGCGCGCCTGCGGTCTGGAAGGCGGCATGCAGCCGGCGATCATCCTCCGGCGGCACCACATCATCCAGCGCGCCGTGGAAGATCCAGATCGGGGTGGGCTGCAGGCGCTGGGCGATCACCGTGTAGGGATCGGTCTCACGCGCCACCTGTTCGACGAACAGGGTGGGGCGGACCGCGCGCGGCGCCAGCACCGCGCCGCAGACCGGCACGATCGCGGCAAAGCGCTGCGGATCGTCCAGGGCGATGTTCCAGCTGCCGTAGCCGCCCATCGACATCCCGGTCAGGTACTGCCGTGCCGGATCGGCGCCGAATTCTGTAATCGTGGCGTCCAGTGCCGCGATCGCCACACGGTTGTTGCGGCCGCTCCATTCTTCTCGGCCGGGTGCCTGCGGAAACACCGCCAGCGCGGGGAAATCGGCGGCGTGCCGACGCAGGTACGGGCCCAGGCCTGCGTGGGTCTGCTTCACGCCATCGCCGCCGCGCTCGCCGGAGCCGTGCAGGAACAGCACCACCGGCAGCGGCCCTGCCGCGCGCGCGGCAGCGGCTGGAATGAACACCTGGTAGTAGGCCGTCTCGCCGTCCACCTTCACCGCGCGTGCCTCGAAGTGGCCGCGCGCACCGGGCGGCGTACTGGCGCACCCGGTCATGATCAGCAGGGCCAGCAGTGGCAGCCAGCGCGAGAACGATCGAAGCATGGCGATTCCCATGAGGGCGAGGTCGCTTCGATGGTAGTGCGCTGCGGCCGGCCCGGCATCGTGCGCCGCATCACTGCGGGCGCGGGAAGCTGGCGATGATCTGCAGCTGCTCCTGTGCCTCGGCATTGCCGCCTGAGGCTGCGGCCTGCACCTGCGCCATGTCCGGATGCAGCACCACCAGCAGCGGGTTCTCGCACACCGGGCACACGTACTCGGTGGCGTCCTCGTCCAGCTCCATCACCATTGCCCGCGAACTGCCTTTCCATTCGCAGGCCGCACAGGTGTGCAGCTGGTCGCGCCAACCCGGCGCAAAATAGTTTTCGATTGTCGTTGCCATGGCAGTTCCAGTCAGTGCAGCAGGACCATGGTGGCCAGGCCGAGGAAGGTGAAGAAGCCCATCGAATCGGTCACCGCGGTCAGGAAGATGCCGCTGGCCAAAGCCGGATCGAAGCCGAAGCGCTTCAGGCCCAGGGGCACCAGCACGCCGGCCAGTGCCGCGAACAACAGGTTGCAGGTCAGCGCGATGGCGATCACCGCCGAGAGTCCGGGCGAGTGGAACCAGGCGAGCACGATCAGGCCCAGTACCGAGCCGAGCACCACGCCATTGAGCAGGGCGACCCGCACTTCCTTCCACAGCAGCGTGCGTGCGTTGGAACTGCCGACCTGGCCCAGCGCCAGGCCGCGCACCATCAGCGCCAGCACCTGGGTGCCGGCATTGCCGCCGAGCCCGGCGACGATCGGCATCAGCACGGCCAGCGCGACCAGCTTGTCGATGGTGCCTTCAAAGTGGCCGACCACGCTGGAGGCCAGGAACGCGGTGCATAGGTTCACCGACAGCCACATCAGGCGGCGCCGCATCGCGCGCCAGACCGGGCTGAACAGATCCTCGTCCTCGTCCAGGCCGGCGGCGCCCAGCGCCTGGTGCTCGGCCTGGCCACGGATGATGTCGACCACGTCATCGATGGTGATACGGCCGATCAGGATGTTGTTGTCATCCACCACCGGCGCGGAGATCCAGTCATGGTCGGAGAACTGCCGCGCCACTTCCTGGTCGCTTTCGCCGACATCGATGGCAGGCTGCTCATCGTCGATCAGGCGGTTGATCGGCGTGGTGTCTTCGTGGGTCACCAGCGAGGCCAGCGACACGCGGCCCAGGTACTGATGGCGGCGGCTGACCACGAACAGGTGATCGGTATGGTCGGGCAGTTCGCCGCGCAGGCGCAGGTAGCGCAGCACCACGTCCACATTGACGTCGGCGCGCACCGTCACCACGTCCGGGTTCATCAGGCGGCCGGCGCTGTCCTCGGGGTAGGACAGCACCTGTTCCAGGCGCTCGCGGTTCTCGCGGTCCATCGACTTGAGGACTTCGTCGATGACCGTGTCCGGCAGGTCTTCGACCAGGTCGGCCAGATCGTCGATGTCGAGGTCTTCGACCGCGGCGATGATCTCGTCCGGGTCCATGTCCGCGAGCAGGCTCTCGCGCACGTCGTCGCCGACGTGGACCAGCACCTCGCCGTCGTCTTCCGGATCGACCAGGCCCCAGACGATCTCGCGTTTGCCCGGTGGCAGCGATTCGAGCAGGTTGCCGATCTCGGCCGGCGCCAGGGTATTGACCAGACGGCGTACCGGGCCCAGCCGACCGCTGTCCAGTGCATCGGACAGCATCCGCAACTGGCGCGCAGTCTTGTCGTGGCGTACAGCCTCAGCCATCGCAGCTCCCGCGGGGATAAGAAAAGCCGCGATCCTGGCAAGGATGCGGCAACAGGGGTGTTCAGCGCGTCATTATCGCAAGGGGATGTTTCAGCGCATACCCCGCTGGCCTGCGGCCAGCGGGGTCCACACATTCCGCCGGGCATGGCCCGGCGCTACCAAGGGTGGCACGCGGCGGTAGCGCCGGGCCATGCCC
>NZ_JBHZOP010000157.1:0-14586 GCF_042787595.1 Stenotrophomonas sp. YIM B13575
CCGGGCATGGCCCGGCGCTACCCGATATCCGGAACGCCTGCGGTAGCGCCGGGCCATGCCCGGCGGATTCCGGTCAGGCCGTCAGCGAATCCAGCGCAGCTTCCAGTGCGTCGAGGTTCGGCAACAGGGCGCTCTGTTCGCCCAGCAGCACGCGCATGTGCACGATGTCGGGCAGGGTTTCCTCGGATGCGTCGGCCAGCAGGCCATCGCGCGGTACCGAGATCAGCTGCGGGAAGCTCTGCGTCAGCAGCGCGTAATACGGGCGCTCCGGGTTGCCGCTGAGGGTCTTGAGCACCACCACCTTGTTGTGGCCGGCCACCGTCTCTTCGCCCAACCCGGAGAGTCGCGCGAACGACACCAGCGGCACCTGCCAGCCGTGCCAGCCGATCTCACCCACCAGCCAACGCGGAGCATCGGCGACTGCCTGCACCGGCACCCGCGACATCATCTCGGCCACGGTGGCATTGGGCAGCAGGACCCGTTCGGCACCGGCCGAGATCAGGACGCCACGGATCTCATCATTGCTGGCATAGCTCATGCGGCATCTCCGTCGTCATCCAGGCCCCAGCGCGCGGCGATCACCTGCGCCAGTTCCTGCGGTTCACCGGCCGCCATGCCGGCAGCGACCACGGCCGTCGCCGCAGCCGGGTCGTAGCAGCCTTCGCCCACCTGCCCGGCTACCCAGGCGCCGGCGGCGGCGAGGTCCAACGCCGGGCCGACATGGGCCAGATCGGCACCACTCAGCAGCACCAGCGCGCTGTGCTCGGCCGACAGCGCGGCAATCGAGATGCCCTGCGCTTCGCTCTGGAAGTACAGGCCATCGGCAGCGGCGTGCACGCCGATGTCATCGGCCAGCACGTGCACTTCACCCGCGGTGGCGCGCTGGCCGGCTTCGGCCAACTGCACCGGCAGCGGCGATACGCGCGCCATCTGCTTGACCAGGTTGCCATAGCGGCCGCCATCCAGGCGCATGTGCACCAGCACCGGCACGGCCAGCCCGCTGGGCAGTGCCGCGAGCAGGCGGCGCAACGCATCGGGACCGCCGATACCGGCCAGTACCAGCAGCGCACCGGCGCGGCTGCCTGCGGGTGCGGCGGCGTCCAGGTCGACCAGTGACAGATGCTCGGTGTCGAACGCCGGTTCCGGCGCCGCGACCGTCGCAGCAGCACGCGGCTCTGCCGGCGCGTCGCTGGCCTCGTCGACCAGCGACCAGGCGGTGTGATCGGTGAATACCGTCTGGGGAGCGACCGGCACCGGCGGCGGTGCAGGCGCTGCATCAACGGGCGTCGCCGCCTCCGCCAGCACCGGCTGCAGCGCCGCCAGTGCCTGCTCCAGCGCGATCGGCTCATGCAGATGGGCTGGTGGCGAATAGAGGCCATCCGCCGGCACGTCGTCGGCCCATGAACGGGCCTGCTCCAGGTGCGGCTGCAGCGCGGTTTCCTTCGGCACCGGCGGCGTCGACGGCCGGCCCGGCTCAAGCTGCAATGCCGGTTCGTCCTCGGCGCCCGGCGGCAGCACCTGCTGGTGGCCGTGCAGCTTGGCGGCCAGGTGACGGCCCCAGCGCTGCGCTTCCCATCCATCGCGACGCGCGGCCAGTTCAGCCTCGTCGAACACCAGCGTCAAGCCGGGTGCCGACAGCGCCGGTTCCAGGCGCTCCAGCGCATCTTCAATGGCCGCTTCCAGCGCGATCACCACGAACTGCGGGCGTGCATCCTGCAGTGCCTGCGGTTCCAGCGTGATGGGATCGTCTTCCAGCACGATCTGCACGTCGGCATGGGCCAACGCCTCGCGCAGGCGCTCACGCGCCGCACCCGGGCGGGCCAGCAGGGCTACGGCCGGAACCGGATCGAGGTCACTCACGGACACGGGCAATCCCCAGCAAGTCGTACACGTTACGCATCAGGTCCAGCTCCTGGTAAGGCTTGCCCAGGTAACGCTGCACACCGATTTCGAAGGCGCGCTGGCGGTGCTTGTCGCCGCTGCGCGAGGTGATCATCACGATCGGCACGTCCTTGTAGCGCGGGTCGGCACGCATTGCGGTAGCCAGCTCGTAGCCGTCCATCCGCGGCATTTCGATGTCCAGCAGCATCAGGTCCGGCACGCGCTCTTCCAGCTGTTCCAGAGCTTCGACGCCATCGCGGGCGACGCTCACCTCGAAGTTGTGACGCTCCAGGATGCGGCCGGTGACCTTGCGCATGGTCAGCGAATCGTCCACCACCATCACCAACGGCACCTGCCGTTCCTGGCGGGGTGCATTGACCAGCACCGGCGCGGTCGGGTTGGCCAGGAAGCGGCGCACCAGCGGGGCCACGTCCAGGATCACCACCACGCGGCCATCGCCGGTGATGGTGGCACCGTAGATGCCCGGTACCGAGGCGATCTGCAGGCCCACCGGCTTGACCACGACTTCGCGGTTGCCCAGCACCTGATCGATCGCAACGGCGGCACGCAGGTCGCCCGCGCGGACCAGCAGCAGCGGTACCTGGGCCTGGCCGTCGGCGCGCGCCGGGGCCTGGCCGACCAGACTGCCGAGGTCGTACAGCGGATAGTCTTCGCCGCCGTAGCGGTAGCTGCTGTCGGCCGCTTCAAAGCGTTCGTGCGACAGCCGTCCAATGCCACTGACCGACGCCACCGGTACTGCGAAGGTGGTTTCGCCGATCTGCACGAACACTGCCTGGGTGACCGCCAGCGTCTGCGGCAGGCGCAGGGTGAAACGCACGCCCTGGCCACGCACCGACTGGATGTCGACCGAGCCACCGAGCTGGCGCACTTCGTTGCCGACCACGTCCATGCCGACGCCACGGCCCGCCAGCTGGCTGACCTGGTCGGCGGTGGAGAAGCCCGACGCGAAGATCAGGTTGTCCAGCTCCTGCTCGCTCGGCTGCGCATCGGCAGGCAACAGGCCGCGTTCGATGGCGCGACGGCGGATCGCCTCACGATCCAGGCCCGCGCCGTCGTCGGCCACGTCCAGCACGATTTCCGAGCCTTCACGGTGCAGGCGGATGGCGATTTCGCCTTCTTCCGGCTTGCCGGCGGCACGACGTTGTTCCGGTGCTTCCAGGCCATGGGCAACCGAGTTGCGCAGCATGTGCTCCAGCGGCGCAACCATGCGATCGAGCACGTTGCGGTCGAGTTCGCCGTGGGTGCCTTCCAGGGTCAGATGGACCTGCTTGCCGGTGTCCATGCCGGCCTGGCGGACCACCCGGCGCAGGCGCGGCACCAGGCCGTCGAACGGCACCATGCGCGCGCGCATCAGGCCGTCCTGCAGTTCCGAACTGACACGCGACTGCTGCTGCAGGAGCGAATCGTACTGGCGCGACAGATCGTCCAGCACGCCCTGCAGGCCACCCAGATCGGCGGCGGACTCGTTCAGCGCGCGGCTGAGCTGCTGCAGGGTGGAGAAACGGTCCAGTTCCAGCGGATCGAACTTGTGGTCGGCCTGGTCCTGCTCGCGCTGGTAGCGTGCAACGATCTGCGCCTCGGTTTCCAGGTCCAGGCGACGCAGCTGGTCGCGCAGACGCGCGTTGGTGCGTTCCAGCTCGCCCATCGCGCCGCGGAAGGCACCGAGCTGCTGTTCCAGGCGCGAACGGTAGATCGCCACTTCACCGGCGTGGTTGACCAGGCGGTCGAGCAGGTCGGCGCGCACACGCACCTGTTCCTGCTGCGGACGGGCCAGCGGGTCTTCTTCGGTGGAGCCTTCCACCGGCAACGGTGCCGACAGCGGGGCATCGACCACGGCCACGGCCGGAGTGACCTGCGGAGTCTGCTCCGCCTCAGTGGCAGCAGCGTCTGCAGCTGCGCTGGCAGCGGCGGCGATGTCGGTCGTGGTCCGTGCTTCAAAGGCATCGAGCAGATCCTGTGCCGGCTCGACAACGCGATGTTCACCAGTGCGCGTCAGCAGCTGGTGCAGGCGGTCGAAACCGCGCTCCAGCAACTGCACGTCACGACGTTCGATCTCGGTGCGCCCGCCAGCGACGGCCTCCAGCAACGATTCGATGCTGTGGCCGAGATCGCCGATGGCATTGATGCCCGCCATGCGCGCACCGCCCTTCAGCGTATGCAGATCGCGCTGCAGGCCGGCCAGGGCTTCGCGATCCTGCGGCGCTTCGCGCAGTTCGCTGATCAGCCCATCGCAATGATCCAGCAGGTCCTTGCCTTCCTCGACGAAGATGTCGACCAGCTCGCGGTCATAGACGCTGAAGTCGAGCAGGTCGGCGCTGTCTTCGGTCTCGGATTCGGATTCGGATTCGGTCTGGGCGTCGAGCAGAGCAGTGTCCGCCGGCACCACCGCATCGGCGCTGTCGATGGCGACAGGTTCGGCATTGGTCGCCGCAGCCTCAGCCTCAGCCACGATCGGCACCACGATCATGCCGCTGTCCGCTACGGCGGCCTGGCCCGGAGCATCTTCCAGTTCGAAGAAACGCGAGGGCGAAATGGCGTCCTGCGTCGAGTCCGTGGACTCGACGTCTTCCACCGTCGCCGGGGACGGCTGGTCGGTGCTCTCTCCTTCACCGACCGCCGCCTCCCCGCCGACGTCCGCATCCTCGGCAAAGGCTTCCGCCTCGCCAGGCGCGAGTTCGCTGGCCTGCAGGCCGAGCACGGGCCATTGCCCGTCTTCGTCCCGGTCCTGCTCCTCGTCGATCACGTGCAGGCCGGCCTCGAGCGCGGCTTCCAGCGTGACCGGGTCTGCGAAGCCCGGCACAGCCATTTCATCCTGCAGGCTGGACAGCTCGCTGTCGAGTGGCACTGCAGCAGCGTCGTCATCCACCGCTGTTTCAGGTGTGAACGGCAGCGGCGTATTCAGGTCGTTTGCGACATCCAGGTCGCGGTCGTCAACCGGCAGCGCGCTGGCGTCCAGATACGGCGACAGATCGTCCACCGCCGTCAGCGCGGTGTCTTCCAGTGCGGTGTCTTCCGATGCTGGCACTGCCGGGCCGGCATCGATCTCCGCGCCGACGAGCGGGGAAGCAGCCACTTCCAACGTCGATTCCGGCGCCGGGGCGTCCGGCATCGAAGGCCACCCTGCGTCGAAGTAGCGCGACAGATCATCGCTGCCGGTCAATTCAGCGGACTCCAGGCCCGCGTCGCTCAACGCTTCCTCGCTGACCTGCACTGCATCCAGCACGTCGGCGTCGGCAGCATCGACATCATCGGTATCACGCCCGGCTTCCGGCTCGATCTCGACCTCATGCGTCGACACGTCCACGTCGGTATCGGCATCGGCGACCAGCGAAAGCAGCTGGTCGTCTTCGTCTTCATCCTCGACGTCCATCCCGGTCATCGGCCAGCGTGCTTCCGGCAGTTCACCGGCCAGCGCCTGCAGGCGCTGCGCCAGTTCAGCCTGCGGCGCAATCCGCGGCTGCTCGGCCTGCAGCGCGTCCATGGTCGCGTTGATCGCCCGCGCGGTCTCGTCCAGGGCCGCCACGGCGTCATCACCGGGCACCACCTCGGCGGCCAGCGCGCGCTTGATGTACGACTCGGCGCCGCCGGTAACGGCGGTGATTTCCGGCACTTCGGTCATCGCGAAGGCGCCGTTCATGGTGTGCACCGCACGCAGCAGCGCATCGCTGACCGGCTGCGGCGCCTGTTGCGCCGAGCGCAACCAGCGCTGCAGCGTGGCCTGGTGCAGTTCCACCTCGGCTTCCAGGATTTCGCGCAGCACGCTGTCGATGTTGGCCGGCGTACCCGCCGCTTCGACAGCGCTCTCTGCCGGGGCGTCGACAACCGGCCCGGCGCTGCCAACGGGCTCGACAGCATCGGCCGCTGTCACCAGCGCCGGTGCAGCAGCGCCCGGCAGCGCAACGTAGAACGTCTCTTCGCCTGCACCTACGCGATCGGCGATGGCCTGCATCGCCTGCAGGTCCACGCTGACACGCTGGCCGTCGCGCAGTGCCGCGTTCAACTGCGGCAGTGCCGTGTATGCGTGATCGACCATCGCCAGCACCGCCGGCGTGGGGGCACGGGTGCCATCGAGCACGCGATTGAGCATGCCCTCGATCTTCCACGCGAACTCACCCAAGGTACGTGCGCCGACCAGGCGGCCACTGCCCTTCAGTGTGTGGAAGATGCGCCGGATCGGCCGCAGCCGATCCATGTTGTCCGGCTGCATGCGCCATGCCGGCAGCAGCGTACCGAGATTGCCGAGCTCGTCGTCGAATTCTTCCAGGAACACCTCGCGGATGTCCTGGTCGATGTTTTCGGCATCGTCATCGAAACCCGCATCGAACCCGCCCTCGGCCACGGCCGGCGGTACGGTTTCGGTCGGCCCGGCAGTTGCCTGCATGGCCTGGGGATTGAAGTCGGCGGCGGCGGCATTCAGCTCTGCGAAGAACTGCGCATCGGCCTCGCTGAAGTCGATCGGCGCGATGGTATCCACATCGACCAGAGACACGGTCGGCGCAGCCGCCGATGCCGGCAGGTCTTCGGACGCGCGCAGATCAGCGACCGGTTCAACGTAAGCCTCAGCCTCGGTCTCGACGGTGGCGTCGGTCAATTCGGCAACGGCCAGGCCGTCGTCGAACTGCGGCACCGCAACTGCATCAATGAGTTCCAGCGTCGCAGGCGACTCCTGTTCGTCGTCCAGCGACAGCGTTTCCATTGCTTCCAGCGACAGCACGTCATCGGCGTTGTGCAACAGGTTGCTGTCGAAACGGAACACCACATCGTCGTTCAGCGGCGGCTGGCCGTCCTGCTCGGCGGCAACCGGATCGAATGCCTGCGAAACAACCGCATCCAGCGGCGCAGCGAACGAGGCTTCGTGCAACGACGTCGCCGGGAGGGCGTCATCGTTGTCGTCCATGGCGGCTACACGCGTATCGCGCGCTTCCAGCTCCGGAATCCCGGACAGCGTCCAGGCAGCGGAGTTGGACTGTTCGGCCGACACCGGATCGAAGCTGACCGGATCAAAGCTGTCGAACGTCGGCGCACGCTCGTCGCTGCGTTCCGCAGCCGTATCCGCCGACGCGTCGAATCCACCCAGCTCCCACTGCGGCACTTCCGGCGCAGGTGCACTGGAGGCCGCGAACAACAGGGGCGCAGGGGTGTCGCGCGGTTCGGCAGGGACAGCCGGCGTACCCAGCGATCCAAACATCAAACCGTTGTCGGCGGCCGGGGCCTCCGGCAGCGGATCGAAGGTAAAATCGGGCAGCGGCGCGGGCATGTCGCCCGGCGCCGGCGCGGCGGCCTGCACGATGGCGTCCAGCGGTTCGATCTGCAGCGGCACGGCCGGCACGGGCACGGCTTCGCGCTCGACCGGCTGCACGGCATCGGCTTCGGCGGCGACCACGCCACGCTCGGGCAGCGGCCAGTAGCGCAGCGCTTCCAGGCTGCTGCGGGTGATGTCGAGGATGTCCTCGCGACCCGGACGGCGGTCGCGCAGGGCTTCCAGGTAGTACTCCAGGCTGGCCATGGCATCGGCCAGGGTGTCCAGCTGGCGGCCACTGGGCACGCGCTGGCGGCCGATCAGTTCGGCTTCGATGTACTGCTGCACGCCGCGCAGGTAGTCGGCAGCGGTGCCCAGGTCGAGCATGCGCAATGCGCCGGAGACATCGCCGAGCAGGCGCGGCACATCCTGCAGTTCCGCGTGGTTCCAGCTGGTTTCAATGAAGGCGACGAAATGCTCACGGGCGGCGGCGAAATTGGCGATCGCCTCGTGTGCCAGCACTTCCACCGTGCGCCGGTTCTCCACCGCGCTCGGATCATCCTGGCCACTGCCGCTGGCACCGAGGTGTGCGACCTGGTCGTCCAGCGACGCGTCGACATAAAGCAGCGCACCGGCGATATCCAGCAGCATGTCTTCGTCGATCTGCTGGCGGCCTTCGACAACCCCGCGCAGCGCGTCACGCTGCTGCACGACCACGCCGCGCGCGGCGCCCAGGCCAAGCATGCCCAGCGTATCGGCCACCGAGCCCAGCTTGGTCACCTGCTCCTGCAGCTGTTGCGGCGCGCCGTCGGTACGCAGGTGCAGGTCCAGGGCATCCTTGACCTGCAGCAGTTCTTCCTTGACCGCGTTGCCGACGGTGTCCAGCAGTTCGCGGTTGCGGCCGCTGAGGCTGCCACGTGCGTGGTCCAGCTCCGCTTCGGTGGCGGTCACCGAATCGGGCGCGAACGCGAACAGTACGCTGTCGTTGATCAGCGCTTCGCCACGGGCGGCGCGGATCTCGTTGAGCAGCGGCTGCAACACGATCGGAATGTCACGGTGCCCGTTCTGCAGGCGCTCCAGGTAATCGGGCAGCAGCACGCTGCCGCGCATCAGGGTGGCGCAGGCCTCGTCGCGCTCGGCCACTTCGCCCTTGCCGACGGCAACGGCGAGCTGTTCCAGCTCTTCGGCCACCATCGCCGGGGCGTACAGTTCAACCATGCGCAGCGTGCCCTGCACCTGGTGCAGGTAGCCGGCGCAGATGCGCATGCGGCTGCTGTCGCCTGGGTCCTCGGCAAAGTACTCGACCTCGTTGCGCACCAGGCGCAGGGTCTCGTCCAGCTCGGGCTTGACCCAGCCCAGGGCCGCGTGGCTCATCGCATCGCGCAGGCTGCTCATGGATGCGCTCCGGTCGCCGCCGCGCGACGGTCGCGCGGATCCTGGCGTGGGGAATGGAAATGCTTCATCGACTGGTTCCTTGCTCGCCGCCCTGCCCGTGTCACGCCGGCAGCTTGAAGTCGGCGACCGAACGGCGCAGGTCGGCCGCCAGCTGCGCCAGGTGGCCGATCGACTCGGCGGTCTGCCCGGCACCCTGCGAGGTCTGGCCGGTGATCTGGCGGATCACGCCCATCGTGCGGGTGATGTCCGACGCCGCCGACGACTGCTGCTGGGCGGCGATGGAGATGTTCTTGATGAGGGTATTGAGTGCGTTGGACACGCGCTCGATCTCGGTCAGTGCGGTACCGGCGTCTTCGGCCAGGCGCGCACCGGACACCACTTCGGCGGTGGTCTGTTCCATCGAGGTGACCGCTTCGTTGGTATCGGCCTGGATGGCCTGCACCAGGTTCTCGATGCGTCGGGTCGCACCGGAGGTGCGCTCTGCCAGTCGCTGCACTTCGTCGGCCACGACCGCGAAACCACGACCGGCCTCACCAGCCGAAGCCGCCTGCACGGCCGCGTTCAATGCCAGGATGTTGGTCTGCTCGGAAATGTCGTTGATCAGTTCCACGATCGAACCGATCTCCTGCGAGGATTCGCCCAGGCGCTTGATGCGCTTGGAGGTTTCCTGGATCTGGTCGCGGATCTGGTCCATGCCCTGGATGGTCTCGCGGACCACGCCGGCACCCTCGGCGGCGATCACCACCGAACGCTGTGCCACGTCGGCCGACTCGGCCGAGTTGCGCGACACCTGCTCGATGCTGGCGGCGATTTCGCCGATCCGGTCCGAGGCCGAGGTGATCTGGTTGGCCTGGTGGCCGGCCGCTTCGGCCAGCTGCATCGCCGTTGCCTGCGTTTCCTGGGTCGACAGCGCGACCTTGGCCGAGGTGTCGTTGATGGTGGTCACCAGGTGGCGCAGCTCATCCACCGCGTAGTTGATGGCGTCTGCGATCGCGCCGGTCATGTCCTCGGTCACCGAGGCTTTCACGGTCAGGTCGCCCTCACCGAGCGAGGAGATTTCATCCAGCAGCCGCATGATCGCCTGCTGGTTGCGGCTGTTGAACTCCACCTGGGTCTGGTAGCGCAGTTCCTGTTCGCGCGAGCGGCTGCGCACGTTGGTGGAGACGAAGCCGATGATCGCGATCAGCGACAGTGCGCCGGATACCACGCCGATCCAGAAATTCGGGAACAGGCGGGTGTCGGACACCGAGCCGAACGAGGAGAACGCTTCGAACAGCTTGCGGCTGTCGGTCAGCATCTTCGCCGAACCCTGGCCCAGCGTGGCGGCAGCGGACTGTGCGGCGAACAGCTGGCGCGAGCTGGCCAGGATCGCGTCGGCGTCCTGCTTCATCGCCTGCCACTTCTGCTGCGACTGCTCCAGCGCCGCAACGGCGGCAGCGCCGCGCACGGCGGTGATGCCCAGATCCTCGTTGCCATTGCGCAGCGCATCGAGCACCTGCGAGAACACGGTGATGTCGCGGGCCAGCGCGTCGCCGGCCGCGGCCGCAGCCGTGCCGCCGGCACGGATTTCAGTCACGCGACGGGCCATCGAACCGGCCACCACCACCTGCTGCAGGGCACTGTAGACCTGTGACGACGGGGCGCCGGAGGCGGACATCGCACGCACCAGTTCGTTCAACTGGGCCTGCAGGCCCGGCACCGCACCGGAGAAGTTGTTGGCGTTGCCGGCCAGCGCCAGCACCGCCGGCTCACTGGCGACCAGCTGGCCGGCCTGCTTGCCCAGCGGCGTCCAGGTGTCGGCCAGGGTCGAGATCGCCCCGGAGACGCCCGGCTCGTTGCCGTAGCGCCCCTGCAGGGTCGATACGTTCTGCTCGATCGCGTTGCGGGTGGCCTTGAAGGCGGTGAAGGCCTGCGCGTTGCCGCCGACCGCGTCACGGCCCTGGTTGGCCAGCTGCTGCGACAGCACCTGCAGGTCCGCGGCCTTGGAGCCGGCATCGGCCAGGCGGCTGCCCTGCCAGGTGGACACACCGGTGTTCACACCGAACAGGATCATCGACAGGGCCAGCAGCGCCAGCCAGAGGTTGCTGCCGCCCAGCCGCAGCTTGCCGGACTTGGTGGCATCCGAAGCAGTACTCATCGTTCAACCTCGATTTTCAATGCAGGGGGCGATGCCCGGCCTCAGGCCGCGGCTTGCCGGAATTCAGGGGTACGCGACAGCAGCGAGAGCGAAAACACGCCCCAGTCGTTGCCATCGGCATGGAAAGCGCGATCAACGAAGTGCCCGTAGCGTCCTTCGGCCAGTGAACCGGCCTCGATCTGCTGGGTCAGCTCGAAACTGCGCTGGCCGAACAGTTCGTCGATGGTCAGGGCGACGTCGCCACCGGCCTGGCGCATGATCAGCACGCGCTGGCCTTCCTGCTGGACGGTGCGCGCACCTTCCAGGAAATATTTCAGGTCGACCACCGGGAACAGGTTGCCGCGCAGGTTGCCCACGCCCAGCAGCCACGGCTGCGCGCAGGGCACCGGGGTCACCGGCGGCATCGGCACGATCTCCACCACTTCGCGGAAATCGGACACCAGCCGGCGCTGGCCGACACGGAAACCGACGCCACGCCACAGGTCCTGGGCGAACTGTCGCCCGGGCAGCTGCACCGCGTGGGCCAGGCTGCGTCGTTCGTAGGCTTCAAGAATGTCGAAGGGCGAGCGCATCAGGCCACCAGCTCGTTGATCCGCGCGATGAGTTCTTCCTCGCGCGGCGGCTTGACGATGTAATCGGCGGCGCCCTGGCGCAGCCCCCAGGCCTTGTCGGTTTCCATCGCCTTGGTGCTGACGATGATGACCGGGATGTGCTTGATCGCGGCGTCGCGGGCCATCGCCCGGGTCGCCTGGAAACCGCTCATGCCCGGCAGCACCACGTCCATCAGGACCAGCTGCGGCACCTGGTCGCGGACCAGCTGCAGGCCATCTTCGGCATTGTCCGCTTCCAGCACCTCATGGCCGGCACGGCGCAGCCATTGGGTGAACACCGCGCGGTCGGTCGGTGAATCCTCGATCAGGACGATACGAGCCATTGTGCCTTTCCCCCCTGGTCAGGCGTTGACGTACGTGCGGATGGCACCCAGCAGTTCTTCGCGCGTGAATGGCTTGGTCAGGTACTGCTCCGAGCCGACGATGCGCCCCCGCGCCTTGTCGAACAGGCCGTCCTTGGACGACAGCATGATCACCGGGGTCGCCTTGAACAGCTGGTTGCCCTTGATCAGTGCGCAGGTCTGGTAGCCATCCAGGCGCGGCATCATGATGTCGACGAAGATGATCTGCGGCTGCTGGTCGGCGATCTTGGCCAAGGCCTCGAAACCGTCCGTCGCGGTCACTACTTCGCAGCCTTCGCGCTTCAGTAGTGTTTCCGCAGTCCTGCGGATGGTCTTCGAGTCATCGATGACCATCACCCGGAGTCCTGCGAGCTCCCCGCCCGCAGTCGTGTTTTCAGTCATTGCCATTCCCCAAGCGCACGGCCCAATCTTTGGCGGGAGCCGCTGCGAAAGCGTATCTATATCGCACTTCCCGCGCCCGCTTCAAGGGCGGTCCGTGGCGCGGGGCGTGGCGCCGGGCTGAACGTGACCGGATTGGCAATCACTGCGCAGCCCGGCAAGGGACGCTGCGTTGCACATCGCCGGGGAGGCGCACGGCCGGCGTTGCCGCTACCATCAACGCCTTGCCTGACAGGTGCACCCATGCCGTTGAACGTCATCGTGGTGATGGACCCCATCGCCCACATCAAGATCGCCAAGGACACCACGTTCGCCATGCTGCTGGAAGCCCAGCGCCGCGGCCACGCCCTGCACTACGTGCGCCCGGGCGGGCTGGCGCTGGAAGGCGGGGTGGCCGTGGCCTGGACCGCCCCGCTGCAGGTGCGCGACGACCCGGCCGGCTGGTACGAGCTGGGCGCATTCAGCCGGACTCAATTCGGCCCCGGCCAGGTCGTGCTGATGCGCAAGGACCCGCCGGTCGACGCCGAGTACGTCTACGACACCCAGGTGCTGGATGTCGCCGCCGCCGCCGGTGCCTGCGTGGTCAACAACCCACAGGGCCTGCGCGACTACAACGAGAAGCTGGCCGCGCTGCTGTTCCCGCAGTGCTGCCCGCCGACCCTGGTCAGCCGCGACGCCAAGGCACTGAAGGCCTTCGCGCTGGAACACGGCCAGGCCGTGCTGAAGCCGCTGGATGGCATGGGCGGCCGCTCGATCTTCCGCAGCGGCCAGGGCGACCCCAACCTGAACGTGATTCTGGAAACGCTGACCGACGGTGGCCGCAAGCTGGCCCTGGCCCAGAAGTTCATTCCCGACATCACTGCCGGCGACAAGCGCATCCTACTGGTCGATGGCGAGCCGGTCGATTACTGCCTGGCGCGCATTCCGCAGGGCGATGAGTTCCGCGGCAACCTGGCCGCCGGTGGCCGCGGCGAAGGCCGGCCGCTGAGCGAACGCGACCGCTGGATCGCCGCCCAGGTCGGCCCGGAGATGAAGCGCCGTGGCATGCGCTTCGTCGGCCTGGACGTCATCGGCGACTACCTGACCGAGGTCAACGTGACCAGCCCGACCTGCGTGCGCGAACTGGACGCGCAGTACGGCCTGAACATCGCCGGCACCCTGTTCGACGCGATCGAGGCCGATCTGCGCTGATGGATGCCGCACCTGCCGTCCTCGCCCCGCCGCCGCGTGAAGCGCAGCGGCTGGGCGCCACCATCGCCCTGTCGGTGCTGGTGCACGCCCTGCTGATCCTCGGGGTCGGCTTTGCCGTGAAAGGCGACGCGCCGCTGGTACCGACCCTGGAAGTGATCTTCAGCCAGACCCGCACCGCGTTGACCCCGAAGCAGGCCGATTTCCTGGCCGCCGCCAGCCAGGAGGGCGGTGGCGAGCATGATCGTGCGCAGCGCCCACGCGACAACCAGGCCGGCATCGTGCCGCAGGCGCAGTCCGGCATCAGCCCGGTACCGCAGCAGCAACAGTCGGCAGCACCGGTGCCGCCACCGCAGGCGCGCGTGGTCAGCAGCCGCAATGGCCAGGACACGGTGGCCCTGGCGCAGTCGCGCCCTACCCCGTTGCAGCCCACCCCGGATGCACCGATGACTGCACGCGAACAGCGCGATGCCGAGATGGCGCGGCTGGCAGCGGAAGTACACCTGCGTTCGGCGCAGTACGCCAAGCGCCCGAACCGGAAATTCGTTTCGGCCAGTACGCGCGAATACGCCTACGCCAATTACCTTCGCGCATGGGTGGACCGCGCAGAGCAGGTCGGCAACCTGAACTACCCCGACGAAGCGCGGCAGCGCCGGCTAGGTGGGCAGGTGGTGATCAGCGTGGGGGTGCGCCGCGATGGCAGCGTGGAAAGCAGCCGCATCCTGCGCTCCAGCGGCACGCCGCTGTTGGATGAGGCGGCGCTGCGGGTGATCCAGCTGGCGCAGCCGTTCCCGCCGTTGCCCAACACTGATGATCAGATCGACATTCTGCAGGTCACGCGCACGTGGGTGTTCCTGCCGGGTGGCGAACTGCGCGACGACCGGTAAGGTTTTCTGCCCGGGCCTGCGGCCCGGGACCCGCTGGAAGCAACTGCAACTGCAACGGCAAGATCAAGAGCGGCGGTTGGTGTACTGAAGCTTGGCGGGGCGGTGTCGGGCGGCGGGGACGCCGCAAGTACATCCCTGTAGGCTTAGCCGCGGCATCCATGCCGCGGATACCCCGCCACCCGACACCGCCCCACCTCTGACAGATCGCGGCGCATCTTTGCTGTTGGTAGGTGTCGACCTTGGTCGACACGAGGCATCCACGCCATGCCTGCACGGTAGATCCACGCCATGCGTGGATGTGAGCGAAGCGATCTGCTTTTGACTTTGATTTTGTTTTGAATTTCCGTGGCGGACACGCACGGAAACTATCCGTGGCCGGGCGGGTGGGCTGCGCAGGGGCGTGAGCCGCATGGATGCGGCGACCGAGCCTACAGGGACGTATTCACGGCGTCCCCTGCGCAGCCCCCGCCCGGCCAACCCACGGCTT
>NZ_JBHZOP010000016.1:0-19477 GCF_042787595.1 Stenotrophomonas sp. YIM B13575
AAGATGGTTGTCACCCTGATCAACCCGGTCGCCATGGACGCCGGCCTGCGCTTCGCGATCCGCGAAGGTGGCCGTACCGTCGGTGCTGGCGTGGTTGCCACCATCCTCGAGTAATCTGTTAGACTCTGCGCCCCGATGTTGCCTGGGTAGGGCATCGGGGCGTATCAAACGGGAAAGTAGGCACAGGATGTGCCTTGTGTTCCCCGGACCAGGAAGGGTCAATGCCATTCAGGCGGCGTCAACAGGAGACTGTTGACAGCTGCCTTGCGTGCCATTATGCTTCTCCGTCTGGGCAGGCCGGTTTCACGGGTCTGCCTATGCTTTTGGGGTCTACGGATTGACCTTGTCGGCCTGCGGGAATGCGGGCCGTCTGTATTCAGGGATTTCATGGGGCAAAGCAACCCAGAGGCTTTGTCTGTCGCTCTTTTATCGAAGGAACCTACCGCCATGGCGGACCAAAAGATCCGGATCCGGCTGAAAGCGTTCGATCATCGTCTGATCGACCGTTCGGCCAGCGAGATCGTTGAGACGGCGAAGCGGACCGGCGCGCAAGTGCGTGGCCCGATCCCGCTGCCGACCAAGATCGAGCGTTACACCATCCTCGTCTCCCCGCACGTCGACAAGGACGCGCGTGACCAGTACGAGACCCGCACGCACAAGCGCGTGCTCGATATCGTTGACCCGAATGACAAGACCGTGGACGCGCTGATGAAGCTCGAACTGGCTGCCGGCGTCGACGTTCAGATCAAGCTGACCTGAGGACTACGACCATGACGAAGAAATATTCGTTGGGCTTCGTGGGCCGCAAGGCTGGCATGAGCCGCGTGTTCACCGAAGATGGCCGTTCCATCCCGGTGACCCTGATCGAAGCAACCCCCAACCGCATCGCGCAGATCAAGACCGTCGAAGCTGACGGCTACAGCGCCGTGCAGGTGACCGTCGGCGCGCGTCGCGCTGCCTTGGTCAACAAGCCGGAAGCCGGCCACTTCGCCAAGGCGAAGGTGGAAGCGGGCCGTGGCCTGTGGGAATTCCGCGTTGAAGACGCCCAGCTCGGCGATTTCGCCGTTGGTGGCGAAGTCAAGGCGGACATCTTTGAAGTCGGCCAGATCGTCGACGTCCAGGGTGTCACCAAGGGTAAGGGCTTCCAGGGCACCATCAAGCGCTACAACTTCCGCATGGGTGACGCTACCCACGGCAACTCGCTGTCGCATCGCGCGCCGGGTTCGCTGGGTCAGCGCCAGACGCCCGGCCGCGTGTTCCCGGGCAAGAAGATGTCCGGTCACATGGGTTCGGTGCAGCAGAGCACCCAGAACCTGGAAGTTGTCAAGGTCGACGTCGAGCGCGGTCTGATCGCAGTTCGCGGCGCCGTTCCGGGCGCGGCGGGTGGCGACGTGATCGTCCGTCCGGCGAGCAAGGCATAAGGAGAGATGACGATGGAACTCGTTATCACGGGTAGCAATAACAAGGTCTCGGTCTCCGACGCCGTGTTCGGTCGCGATTTCAGCGAAGATCTGGTTCACCAGGTTGTCGTTGCTTACCGCAACGCCGGTCGCGCCGGCACCAAGGCGCAGAAGACTCGCTCCGAAGTGGCAGGTACCACCAAGAAGTCGAAGAAGCAGAAGGGCGGCGGCGCGCGTCATGGCGCACTGACGGCTCCGATCTTCGTCGGCGGCGGTGTCACCTTCGCGGCAAAGCCGCGCAGCTTCGAGCAGAAGGTCAATCGTAAGCAGTACCGTGCCGCCATGTGCGCGATCCTGTCCGAGCTGAACCGTCAGGGCCGTCTGACCATCGTGGAGTCCTTCGATGTCGAAGCGACCAACACGAAGGGTCTGATCGCCAAGCTGGCCGGCCTGGAAGTGGGCAAGCGCCCGCTGATCGTCACTGAAGAAGCCTCCGAGCACCTGTACCTGTCGGCCCGCAACATTCCCTACGTGGAAGTGCGTGACGTCCAGGGCCTGGATCCGGTGTCGCTGGTCGGTGCCGACACGGTCGTCATCACCGCTGACGCGGTCAAGAAGGTCGAGGAGTGGCTGGCATGAACAGCAACGAAAAAATCTTCAGCGTGCTGCTCGCCCCGCGTGTCTCCGAAAAGACCGCGCGCCTGCAGGAACTCTCCAATCAGTACGTCTTCGAAATTTCGAACGAAGCCACCAAGGCCGATGTAAAGGCCGCGGTTGAGCAGCTGTTCGACGTCAAGGTCGAAGCAGTCAACGTGGTCAACGTCAAGGGCAAGAACAAGTCCTTCCGTAACCGTGCTGGCCGCCGCGGCGATTGGCGCAAGGCGTACGTTCGCCTGGCCGACGGCCAGTCGATCGATGTAACGGCCAAGGCCTGAGGTACATCCCATGCCATTGATGAAATTCAAGCCCACTTCTCCCGGCCGCCGTTCGGCCGTGCGCGTGGTTACTCCCGACCTGTACAAGGGCGCTCCGCATGCCCCGCTGGTCGAGTCGCAGAGCCGTTCGGGTGGTCGCAACCACCACGGCCGCATCACCGTGCGTCACGTCGGTGGTGGCCACAAGCAGCACTACCGCCTGATTGACTTCAAGCGCAACAAGCTGGGCATCCCGGCGCGCGTGGAACGCATCGAATACGATCCGAACCGCACCGCCCACATCGCCCTGCTGTGCTACGTCGACGGCGAGCGCCGCTACATCATCGCCCCGAAGGGTCTGAAGGCTGGTGATCAGGTGATCGCTGGTTCGGATGCTCCGATCAAGGCGGGCAACACCCTGCCGCTGCGCAACATCCCGGTCGGTACCACCATCCACTGCATCGAGCTGAAGCCGGGCAAGGGCGCTCAGATCGCCCGCGCTGCAGGTGCTGCCGTGCAGCTGGTTGCTCGTGAAGGCATCTACGCCACCCTGCGCCTGCGCTCGGGTGAAATGCGCAAGGTTCCGGTCGAGTGCTGCGCGACCATCGGCGAAGTCGGCAACGACGAGCACAGCCTGGAAAAGCTGGGCAAGGCCGGTGCCAAGCGCTGGCGCGGCGTCCGCCCGACCGTTCGTGGTGCTGCCATGAACCCGGTTGACCACCCGCACGGTGGTGGTGAGGCGAAGGCCGGCCAGGGTAACCCGCATCCGGTCACCCCGTGGGGTGTTCCGACCAAGGGTTACAAGACGCGCCATAACAAGCGCACTCAGCAGTTCATCGTCCGCGATCGTAGGGGCTAATCGACCATGGCACGTTCACTCAAGAAGGGCCCGTTTGTCGATCACCACCTGGTTGCTAAGGTGGCTGCCGCTGCGGGTAGCAAGCGTCCGATCAAGACCTGGTCGCGTCGTTCGATGATCCTGCCTGACATGGTAGGCGTCACCATTGCCGTGCATAACGGCAAGAACCACATCCCGGTTCTCGTCAACGAGAACATGGTCGGCCACAAGCTCGGCGAATTTGCCATCACCCGGACCTTCAAGGGTCACGGTGGTGACAAGAAGTCGGGCAAGTAAGGAGAGATGACAATGGAAGCGAAAGCCATCCTGCGCACCGCGCGCATCTCCCCGCAGAAGGCACGTCTGGTCGCTGACCAGGTGCGCGGTCTGCCGGCCGAGCGTGCCGTCAACCTGCTGAAGTTCTCGGACAAGAAGGCTGCCCACCTGATCAAGAAGGTGGTGGAGTCGGCTATTGCAAATGCCGAGAACAACCAGGGCGCCGACGTCGACGAGCTGAAGGTTCAGACCATCATGGTAGATGAAGGTCCGACCCTGAAGCGTTTCATGGCGCGGGCGAAAGGCCGCGGTACCCGCATCCTCAAGCGCACCAGCCACATCACTGTGGTTGTGGGCGCCGCCAAGTAAGCGGATAAGGAAAAGACCATGGGTCATAAAGTTCATCCGATTGGTATCCGCCTCGGCATTTCCAAGGACTGGAACTCCAAGTGGTACGCCAACAAGGCCGAGTTCGCTGGTTACCTGGCAGCCGACCTGAAAGTGCGCGACATGCTGCGCAAGAAGCTGGCTCAGGCCGGCATCAGCAAGATCCTGATCGAGCGTCCGGCCAAGACCGCTCGCGTGACGATCCACACCGCCCGTCCGGGCGTGGTGATCGGCAAGCGCGGTGAGGACATCGAGAAGCTGCGCAAGGAAGTGAGCGAGATGATGGGCGTCCCGGCGCACATCAACGTCACCGAAGTGCGCAAGCCCGAGCTGGACGCACAGCTGGTTGCCGAATCGATCGCGCAGCAGCTGGAGCGTCGCATCATGTTCCGCCGTGCAATGAAGCGCTCGGTCGGCAACGCGATGCGCCTCGGTGCCCTGGGCATCAAGGTCAACGTCGGTGGCCGCCTCAACGGTGCAGAAATCGCCCGTTCGGAGTGGTACCGCGAAGGCCGCGTGCCGCTGCACACGCTGCGTGCCGACATCGACTATGGCTTCGCTGAAGCCAAGACGACCTACGGCATCATCGGCATCAAGGTCTGGATCTACAAGGGCGAGGTCTTCGATTTCTCCCAGGTTGGCCAGGAAAAGCAGGACGACACCCCGTCGCGCAACGATCGTCATGATCGCGGCGACCGCGGTGACCGTCAGCGCCCGGCTCGTGAAGCGAGGTAACGACAATGTTGCAACCCAAGCGAACCAAGTACCGCAAGGTGCACAAGGGCCGTAACGAAGGCCTCAGCTGGAGCGCAAACGCTGTCAGCTTTGGCGAGTACGGCCTGAAGGCAACCGCCCACGGTCAGCTGACCGCGCGTCAGATCGAAGCGGCTCGCCGTTCGATCAGCCGCTACGTGAAGCGCGGCGGCAAGATGTGGATCCGAGTGTTCCCCGACAAGCCCATCACCAAGAAGCCCATCGAAGTTCGAATGGGTTCGGGTAAGGGCAACGTGGAATACTGGGTGGCCCAGATCCAGCCCGGCCGCATGATCTATGAAATCGAGGGTGTTACCGAGGAAGTGGCACGCGAGGCGTTCCGCCTGGCCGCTGCCAAGCTCTCGGTCACCACCACTTTCGTGACCCGGACGGTGCGCTGATGGATATCAAAACTCTCCGTGAAAAGTCGGCTGACGACCTCAAGGCCCACCTGATCGACCTGCGTAAGGAACAGTTCTCTGTCCGTATGCAGCAGGTCACCGGCCAGCTGCCGAAGACACACGACATCCGCCGGGTGCGTCGCGAAATTGCTCGCGTCAAGACCCTGCTCGGCAGCACGAAGTAAGGATGGCCGCTATGAGCGACAATACTGAAAACAAAGCGCTGCGCACGGTCGAAGGCCGTGTCGTCAGCAACAAGATGGACAAGACGGTTACCGTCCTGGTCGAGCGTCAGGTCAAGCACGCACTGTACGGCAAGTACATCAAGCGCTCGACGAAGCTGCACGCCCACGATGCCGACAACGCCTGCAAGGAAGGCGATGTCGTCCGCGTGACCGAGATTGCTCCGATGTCCAAGACCAAGAACTGGCGCGTGGTGGAAGTCATCACGCGTGCGGCTGAATAAGGAGTCTGAATCATGATCCAGATGCAGAGCTACCTTGACGTCGCCGACAATTCTGGTGCCAAGCGAGTGATGTGCTTCAAGGTGCTGGGTGGTTCCAAGCGCCGTTACGCCGGCATCGGCGACATCATCAAGGTCACCGTGAAGGATGCGATTCCGCGCGGCAAGGTCAAGAAGGGTGAAGTGTATGACGCTGTCGTGGTGCGTACCCGCAAGGGTGTGCGTCGCGCCGACGGCTCGCTGATCCGCTTCGACGGCAATGCTGCCGTTCTGCTTAACAACAAGCAGGAGCCGATCGGGACCCGTATCTTCGGGCCGGTGACTCGTGAACTTCGTTCGGAGAAGTTCATGAAGATCGTCTCGCTCGCTCCCGAAGTGCTGTGAGCGACAGGAGATAATCATGGCTAACCGTATCAAGAAGGGCGACCAGGTTGTCGTCAACGCCGGCAAGGACAAGGGTAAGCAGGGCGAAGTCGTCCGCGTCGATGGCGACCGTCTGGTCGTCGCCAACGTGAACATCGTCAAGCGCCACACCAAGCCGAACCCGCAGGCAGGTGTTGCCGGCGGCGTGGTCGAGCGTGAAGCGTCGATCCATATCTCCAACGTGAATGTGCTGAACCCGGCTTCGGGCAAGGGCGAGCGCGTTGGCTTCAAGGTGCTGGAGGATGGACGCAAACTGCGTGTGTTCCGCTCCAGCGGTGAGGCGCTCGACGCCTGAGGAATGAGAAGATGACTTCCCGTCTCGAAAAGTTTTACAAGGAAGAAGTGGTGCCGGCGCTGATGAAGCAGTTCGGTTACACCAATTCCATGCAGGTGCCGAAGCTGGTCAAAGTCACCCTGAACATGGGTGTCGGCGAAGCGGCCACCAACAAGAAGATCCTGGAAAACGCCGTTGGCGACATGACCAAGATCTCGGGCCAGAAGCCGATCGTCACCAAGTCGCGTATCTCGGTGGCATCGTTCAAGATCCGTGATGGTTGGCCGATCGGCTGCAAGACCACGCTGCGTCGCCACAAGATGTACGAGTTCCTGGACCGCCTGATCAACATCTCGCTGCCGCGCGTGCGCGACTTCCGTGGTGTTTCCGGTCGTTCCTTCGACGGTCGCGGCAACTTCAACATGGGTGTGAAGGAGCAGATCATCTTCCCGGAAATCGACTTCGACGCTGTCGACGCGATCCGCGGTATGGATATCGCCATCACCACCACTGCGAAGACCGACGCGGAAGCGAAGGCGCTGCTGGCAGCGTTCAAGTTCCCGTTCCGTAACTGATTCGTCGAGGAAACCGAAATGGCAAAGACCTCCATGGTCAACCGCGACATCAAGCGGAAGAAGCTGGCTGAAAAGTTCGCTGTCAAGCGTGCTGCTCTGAAGAAGATCGTGTCCTCCCCGGACGCGAGCTACGAAGAGAAGATCGAGGCCGCCACCAAGTTGTCGAAGCTGCCGCGCGATTCGTCGCCGAGCCGCCACCGCAACCGTTGCGAACTGTCTGGCCGCCCGCGTGGCGTGTACAGCAAGTTCGGCCTGGGTCGCAACAAGCTGCGTGAAGCCACCATGCGTGGCGACGTTCCGGGCCTGCGCAAGGCCAGCTGGTAATACCAGCCGGTCCTGCCAGCGAGGGCGCCTTCGGGGGCCCTCGCCGCCGGGGAGGGGGAGTGTTCAGCTTTCCCTCTGTAAAAAACCGAAGAGCCCGACGCAAGTCGGGCTCTTTTGGCGTATACTCCCGCGTCTTGCTCTGCGCAACGCGTAGGGGAGGGGGCCTGGCCCGTTTCCAGGAGACAACAGATTTTCGCGAAAGCGGATATCGGTGCACTCAAAGGTACTCATATGAGCATGACTGATCCCATCGCCGACCTGCTGGTCCGCATCAAGAATGCGGCAGCGGTTGGCAAGCAGACGGTGAAAGCCCCGTCGTCCAAGATCAAGGTTGCGATCGCCCAGGTCCTGAAGGACGAGGGTTACATCGCCGACCTGCGCGTGACCGCGCTCGAGAACAACAAGTCCGAGCTGGAAATCGTGCTGAAGTATTTCGAAGGCAAGCCGGTCATCGCGACCCTGAAGCGCTTCTCGCGTTCGGGCCTGCGCCAGTACCGCGGCAAGAGCGAACTGCCGAAGGTCATGAACGGCCTGGGCATTTCCATCATTTCCACTTCCAAGGGCATCATGACTGATGCGCAGGCGCGCCAGTTGGGCGTCGGCGGCGAAGTCCTGTGCTTCGTGGCCTAAGGCGAAAGGAGTAGACCATGTCCCGTGTAGCCAAGAAGCCGATCGACCTGGGTAAGGTTGAACTGAACATCCAGAACGACAACGTCATCGCCAAGGGCCCGAAGGGCACCCTGTCGCTGGCCAAGCCGGCTGGTATCAACATCAATGTCGAAAACGGCGTTGCCACCCTGAGCACCGACAACGTGGACCTGATCCCGCTGACCGGTACCGTCCGCGCCATCCTGTCCAACATGGTCAAGGGTGTTTCCGAAGGCTTCGAGCGCAAGCTGGAGCTGGTCGGCGTGGGTTACCGTGCTGCGATGCAGGGCAAGGACCTCAGCCTGTCGCTGGGCTACTCGCACCCGATCGTGTTCGTGGCGCCGGAAGGCATCACCATCACCACCCCGACCCAGACCGAAATCCTGGTGCAGGGCGCTGACAAGCAGGCCGTCGGTGAAGCTGCCGCCAAGATCCGTGCGTTCCGCAAGCCGGAGCCGTACAAGGGCAAGGGCGTGAAGTACTCCGACGAAGTCATCATCCGTAAGGAAGCCAAGAAGGCATAAGCGCGAGTCCCTCGCAAGAGCCCGTACATCCATGTGCGGACTTTCCAGGGAAAAGCCCAACCTTCAGCTTTCAAGGAAAACACATCATGAACAAGAACATCGCCCGCCTGCGTCGCGCCAAGTCGACCCGTGCCCACATCCGTGTGCTCGGTGTTGCCCGCCTGTCGGTGCTGCGCACCGGCCAGCACCTGTACGCACAGGTCTTCACCGCTGACGGCTCGAAGGTGCTGGCTGCTGCCAACACCACCCAGGCCGACGTCAAGGAAGGCCTGAAGAACGGCAAGAACGCTGATGCCGCCGCCAAGGTTGGCCGCATCGTCGCTGAGCGCGCCAAGGCCGCCGGCGTCGAGAAGGTTGCCTTTGATCGTTCGGGTTACCGTTACCACGGCCGCATCAAGGCCCTGGCTGACGCTGCCCGCGAAGCCGGCCTGCAGTTCTAAGGGATCAGGGCAGGGGGCTCCGGCCCCCATGTCCGCCTGCTCGCCAGCCTGAGTGAGGCTGGGCGGCGCCGCTCTTCTGCAGCGGCCCACCGCAACAACGCACCACTCCACAACCATAAGCGGCCTCGAGCCGTACATAACCCAACAACCAAGGAATAAACATGGCAGAAGAACGTCAGCAGCGGGGTCGCGATCGCGACCGTAACCGCGAAGAGAAAGTCGACGACGGCATGATCGAAAAGCTGGTCGCGGTCAACCGCGTCAGCAAGACCGTCAAGGGTGGCCGTCAGTTCACCTTCACCGCCCTGACTGTTGTCGGCGACGGCGAAGGCAAGGTCGGTTTCGGTTATGGCAAGGCCCGCGAAGTGCCGGTCGCCATCCAGAAGTCGATGGAGCAGGCTCGCAAGAACCAGGTCACCGTCGATCTGAACAACGGCACCCTGTGGCACACCATCAAGGATGGTCACGGCGCAGCGCGCGTGTTCATGCAGCCGGCTTCCGAAGGTACCGGCGTCATTGCCGGTGGTGCCATGCGCGCCGTCCTGGAAGCAGTGGGCGTGAAGAACGTGCTGGCCAAGGCCACCGGTTCGCGCAACCCGATCAACCTGGTGCGTGCCACCGTGAAGGGCCTGACTGCAGCGCAGTCGCCGGCTCGTATCGCGGCCAAGCGCGGCAAGAAGGTGGAGGATCTCAACCATGGCTAATGACACCACCAAGACCGTCAAGGTCCGTCTGGTTCGCGGCCTGCGTGGTGCCCAGGCGCGTCATCGCCTGTCGGTTCGTGCGCTGGGTCTGGGCAAGCTGAACGATGTGCGTGAACTGAAGGACAGCCCGCAGGTTCGCGGCCTGATCAACAAGGTCCACTACCTCGTCAAGGTTGAGGAATAATCCAATGACCATGCATCTGAATGAATTGAGCCCGGCACCGGGCGCCCGCAAGGAACGTACCCGCGTCGGTCGCGGTATCGGTTCCGGCCTGGGCAAGACCTGCGGCCGCGGCCACAAGGGTTCGTTCGCCCGTAAGGGTGGCGGCAAGATCAAGGCTGGCTTCGAAGGCGGCCAGACCCCCATGCAGCGTCGTCTGCCGAAGATCGGCTTCCGTTCGCCGATCGCCAAGGACACCGCTGAAGTGCTGCTGTACCAGCTGGACAAGCTGCCGGCCGGCGAGATCGACTTCGCTGCCCTGCGTGCTGCCAAGCTGGTCCCGAGCACTGCCAAGAAGGCCAAGGTCGTCGTCAAGGGCGAAGTGACCAAGGCGTTCACCCTGAAGGGTGTTGCTGCCACGGCTGGTGCCAAGGCTGCGATCGAAGCTGCCGGCGGCAGCGTAACGGAGTAAGAGAATCATGGCGCAAGCTGGCATCGGTAACCTCGCGGGCGGAATGGGCAAGTTCACTGAACTTCGCCAACGTTTGCTGTTCGTCGTCGGGGCTTTGATCGTCTATCGCATCGGCTGCTACGTGCCGGTGCCGGGCGTCAATCCCGATGCCATGCTTGCCATGATGCAACAGCAGGGCGGCGGCATCGTGGACATGTTCAACATGTTCTCGGGCGGCGCCCTGCACCGTTTCAGCATTTTCGCGCTGAACGTGATGCCGTACATCTCGGCATCGATCGTGATGCAGCTGGCCGTGCACATCTTCCCCGCCTTGAAGGCGATGCAGAAGGAAGGTGAGTCCGGCCGCCGCAAGATCACCCAGTATTCGCGCATCGGTGCCGTGCTGCTCGCAGTAGTGCAGGGCGGTTCGATCGCGCTGGCGCTGCAGGGCCAGGTGTCGCCGACCGGCGCACCGGTCGTGTACATGCCGGGCATGGGCTTCGTGCTCACTGCCGTGGTCGCACTGACCGCCGGCACCATGTTCCTGATGTGGGTCGGTGAGCAGGTCACCGAGCGCGGCATCGGCAACGGCGTCTCGCTGATCATCTTCGCCGGTATCGTGGCGGGCCTGCCGGGTGCGGTCATCCACACCTTCGACGCCTACCGCGACGGCAACATCCAGTTCATCCAGCTGCTGCTGATCGCCATCGTCGTGCTCGCCTTCACCTTCTTTGTGGTGTTCGTCGAACGTGGCCAGCGCCGGATCACGGTGAACTACGCGCGCCGCCAGGGCGGTCGCAACGCGTACATGAACCAGACCTCGTTCCTGCCGCTGAAGCTGAACATGGCCGGCGTCATCCCGGCGATCTTCGCCTCGAGCCTGCTGGCCTTCCCGGCCACCCTGGCCATGTGGTCCGGCCAGGCTGCCAACCAGAGCACCTTTGGCCAGACCCTGCAGAAGGTCGCCAATGCCCTGGGCCCGGGCGAGCCGCTGCACATGATCGTGTTCGCTGCGCTGATCACCGGTTTCGCGTTCTTCTATACCGCGCTGGTGTTCAACTCGCAGGAAACCGCCGACAACCTGAAGAAGTCGGGCGCGCTGATTCCGGGCATCCGTCCGGGCAAGGCCACCGCCGACTACATCGACGGCGTGCTGACCCGACTGACTGCGGCCGGTTCGGCCTACCTGGTGATCGTCTGCCTGCTGCCGGAACTGATGCGCACGCAGTTGAATGCCTCGTTCTACTTCGGCGGTACTTCGCTGCTGATCGTGGTGGTGGTGGTGATGGACTTCATCGCCCAGGTGCAGGCGCACCTGATGTCCCATCAGTACGAGAGCCTGCTGAAGAAGGCCAACCTGAAGGGCGGCAACCGCGGTGGTTTTGCTCGCGGCTGATTAGCCTGTTATACTTTCGTCTTCCTGACGTGATGGTCCTCCGCTTCGCGGACTCTGGCCACACAAACGAAGGGCGGCCCCCGCAGCGGTTCCGGGTGGGGGTGCGATGAGGTGGTCCCGCGCTGGAGTAGCGCGGGCGGCCCGGGAGGCAACTCCAGGTCCAACCCCATCCGGCGCCGGAGCCTGGGCACACTCCCCGGGCCGGGTTCATGAAACCTCTGGTTTCACGGGCTTCCAAGTAAACCGGAACCTTGTTAGTATCACTGGTTCACTTTTTTGATCCATCCTGCCGGATCGGCGTGCCTTGAGCGCGCTGTCGGCCATCACTCAGCTGGAGAACCGCGTCATGGCGCGTATTGCAGGCGTCAACCTGCCAGCCCAGAAGCATGTCTGGGTCGGGTTGCAAAGCATTTACGGCATCGGCCGTACCCGTTCGAAGAAGGTCTGCGAAGTCGCAGGCGTCACTTCGACCACCAAGATCCGCGATCTGTCGGAGCCGGAAATCGAGCGCCTGCGCGCCGAAGTCGGCAAGTACATCGTGGAAGGCGATCTGCGCCGTGAAATCGGTATCGCGATCAAGCGCCTGATGGACCTGGGCTGCTACCGCGGCCTGCGTCACCGTCGCGGTCTGCCGCTGCGTGGCCAGCGCACCCGTACCAACGCCCGCACCCGCAAGGGCCCGCGCAAGGCGATCAGGAAGTAAGGGACATATAAATGGCTAAGCCTGCTGCTAAGACCAAGAAGAAGATCAAGCGCGTCGTCACCGACGGCGTTGCCCACGTCCACGCTTCGTTCAACAACACCATCGTGACCATCACCGACCGTCAGGGCAACGCTCTGTCGTGGGCGACCTCCGGTGGCGCTGGCTTCCGCGGTTCGCGCAAGTCGACCCCGTTCGCAGCCCAGGTGGCTGCCGAAAAGGCCGGTCGTGCTGCGCTGGACTACGGCGTGAAGTCGCTGGAAGTCCGCATCAAGGGTCCGGGTCCGGGCCGTGAGTCGGCCGTGCGTTCGTTGAACAACGTCGGCTACAAGATCACCAACATCATCGACGTGACGCCTATCCCGCACAACGGGTGCCGTCCGCCGAAGAAGCGTCGCGTCTAAAGGGAGCGATAAGAAATGGCTCGTTATATCGGTCCTACCTGTAAGCTCGCCCGTCGCGAAGGCGCCGACCTGTCCCTGAAGAGCCCGGCGCGTGCGCTGGACTCCAAGTGCAAGTTGGAGCAGAAGCCCGGCCAGCATGGCGCCACTGCCCGTAAGGGCAAGCTGTCCGACTACGCTACCCAGCTGCGTGAAAAGCAGAAGGTCAAGCGTATCTACGGTCTGCTGGAGCGTCAGTTCCGCAACTACTACAAGAAGGCCTCGACCAAGAAGGGCAACACCGGCGAGAACCTCCTGCAGCTGCTGGAAACCCGCCTGGACAACGTTGTCTACCGCATGGGCTTCGCCGTGACCCGTCCGGCTGCCCGTCAGCTGGTGTCGCACCGCGGCGTCACCGTGAATGGCAAGTCGGTCAACCTGGCCTCGTACCAGGTCAAGGCTGGCGACGCCATCGCTCTGTCTGAAAAGGCTGCCAAGCAGCTGCGCGTCCAGGAAGCCCTGACCGTCGCCGCCCAGCATGACCTGAGCCCGTCGTGGGTTGAAGTGGATTCCGGCAAGTTCTCCGGCATCTTCAAGGCTGTTCCGGATCGTTCGGATCTGCCTGCAGACATCAACGAAGCGCTGATCGTCGAGCTGTATTCGAAGTAATTCACATTGGAGAGCCCCCGGCGACGGCCGGGGGTTCACTAGGAGAACCCGCAACATGACGGTTACCGCCAACCAGGTTCTGCGTCCTCGCGGTCCGCAGATCGAACGCATTACCGACACCCGTGCAAAGGTCGTTATCGAACCTTTGGAGCGGGGTTACGGGCATACGCTGGGTAATGCCCTGCGTCGCGTGCTGCTGTCGTCCATCCCGGGCTTCGCCATCACGGAAGTCGAAATCGACGGCGTGTTGCATGAGTACACCACGGTCGAAGGTCTGCAGGAGGACGTGCTGGAAGTCCTGCTGAACCTTAAGGACGTGGCCATCCGTATGCACTCCGGCGACAACGCGACTCTGTCCCTGTCCAAGCAGGGTCCGGGCGTTGTCACCGCTGCCGACATCAAGGTCGACCACAATGTGGAGATCTTGAACGGCGACCACGTGATCTGCCACCTGACCAAGGATACGGCAGTGAACATGCGTCTGAAGATCGAGCGCGGTTTCGGCTATCAGCCGGCTGCTGCGCGTCGTCGTCCGGACGAAGAAACCCGTGCCATCGGCCGCCTGGTCCTGGATGCCTCGTTCTCGCCGGTCCGCCGTGTCGCCTATGCCGTGGAAGCGGCTCGTGTCGAACAGCGCACCGACCTGGACAAGCTGGTCATCGATATCGAGACCAACGGCACCATCGACGCCGAAGAAGCAGTGCGTACCGCTGCCGACATCCTCAGCGATCAGCTGTCGGTGTTCGGTGACTTCACCCACCGCGACCGCGGTGCGGCGAAGCCGGCCAACAACGGCGTGGATCCGGTGCTGCTGCGCCCGATCGACGATCTGGAGCTGACCGTGCGTTCGGCCAACTGTCTGAAGGCCGAGAGCATCTACTACATCGGCGATCTGATCCAGAAGACCGAAGTCGAGCTGCTGAAGACCCCGAACCTGGGTAAGAAGTCGCTCACCGAGATCAAGGAAGTGCTGGCCCAGCGTGGCCTGTCGCTCGGCATGAAGCTGGAGAACTGGCCGCCGGCCGGCGTCGCCAGCCACGGCATGCTGGGCTGATACAGCCTTTCTGCAAGACTGCATGGCCCCGTCGGCAACGACGGGGCCATTGCACCAAGGCAATACCGCCACGACGAACGAAGGTTCGCGGGCAGGTCGTCCAGGACGGATGGCCAGGACCAACCGCAGTCCGAGCAGCAGCGCCAGGAAGGCGACAACGATCCGCAAAGCCACATCATTAACCAAGGAATATCACCATGCGTCACCAGAAATCCGGCCGTAAGTTCAGCCGTACCAGCGCCCACCGCGAAGCGATGTTCAAGAACATGGCCGCCTCGCTGTTCAAGCACGAGCTGATCAAGACCACCCTGCCGAAGGCCAAGGAACTGCGCCGCGTCGCCGAGCCGCTGATCACCCTGGCCAAGGTCGACTCCGTCGCCAACCGTCGTCTGGCCTTCGCCCGCCTGCGCGACAACGAAGCCGTCGGCAACCTGTTCACCATCCTGGGCCCGCGCTACGCGACCCGTCCGGGCGGCTACCTGCGCCTGCTGAAGTGCGGCTTCCGCGCCGGCGACAATGCGCCGATGGCCTACGTCGAACTGGTTGACCGTCCGGTCGTGGCTGAAGCCGTCGAAGAGTAATCGACGCGCGACACCCGTCATTCGGTGAAGAACCCGGCCTCGTGCCGGGTTTTTCCGTTTCTGCGGGGGCAGAGCCCTTTGCATCCGCAAAGGAATCCGACCCCGCACCGTTCCGACGGGCGCGACGTTGTGGCGGTTCGAACGGCGCGCACTCTCGGTTACGCTTGCGGTCCGTACTACACGAGCGTTGCCGATGAATCCTCTGCGCTGGCCTTTCCGCGCCCAGTTCCTGCTGGGCTTCCTGATCTGCGCGGGCCTGCTGGGCTACGCCATCTTCCTGCAGTTGAAGATGGGGCTGGAGCCGTGTCCGCTGTGCATCTTCCAGCGCCTGGCATTTGTCGCCCTGGGCCTGCTGTTCCTGATCGGTGCCCTGCATGGGCCATCCAACCGTCCGGGACGGGCGACCTACGGCATCCTCGCGTTCATCGCCGCTGCCGTGGGCGTGGGCATCGCCGCTCGCCACGTCTACGTGCAGATGCTGCCGCCGGAGATGGGGGCGACCTGTGGCCCGCCGCTGGCCTTCCTGCGCGAGACCATGGGGCCGCTGGAAGTGTTCCGTACCGTGCTGACCGGCACCGGCAACTGCGGCAACATCGACTGGACCTTCCTCGGCCTGACCATGCCGATGTGGTCGGGTGTGTGGTTCGTGCTGCTGGCGCTGTGGGCGCTGGTTGTGTCGCTGCGCAAGGTCAAGCGCTGAAAGCGAAACGGGGTCGTATCCCCTTGCGGAGCAAAGGGCTACGACCCCGCTTGCAGCCACGCATGGCGTGGCTCTACTGCGAGCTCCGGGGTCAGAGCCCTTTCCTACGGAAAAGGATCCGACCCCTTCGCTCAGAAATCCTGCTGCAGGCTCAGATAGGCGCCGCGACGCGGTCCCCATTGCGGCGCGAACACGCCGATGCCGCCGCCATCGCGCAGCTGGTAGCTGCGGTCCAGCGTGTTGAGCACGGCCAGCTGCACATGCAGGGGATGACCGCTGTCGGCGTTGAAGTCATGCGCGGCGCTGAGATTGACCTGCAGGTACGACGGCAGCTCACCGCCATTGGGCACACCCTCGATGTCCGAACGCAGGCCGCTGCCGTACACGTAGTTCGCACCCACCCGGTTATGGCCAGCGAACGCGTAGCTGACACCGCCGGAAGAGGTCAGCTTCTGGTCGTGGTCCAGATGGATCCAGTTCTGCTGCACGTAGGCAAGTGCATCCGGATCGAGGTTGTACTGGCTGGTGATGACCTGGGTGCCCATCGCCTTGTTGTAGGCGGCGTTGAAGTACGCACTGATCGGCCCGTTGCTGTAGTCGGCGCTGAACTCCAGGCCATGGATGTGGCCGCGACGATAATTGAAGGTGGAATAGATGTAGGCGGCGCCGAACTGGCCTTCGTCCTGCAAGCGCGAGACGCGGCGGTCGTAGGCATCCAGGCCGAGGGTGAGGTGGTCGCCGATCTGCTGTGACACGCCGATGTCGTAGTAGTCACTGCGCTCGGACAACGGCGTGTTGCTGCCACCGGCGGGTTGCTGGTTGCTGGTGCCGTCGAACAGGGCAAGATCGCTGCCGGCAACCAGTTCGCTGGCGGGCGGGGTGAAGTAGCGCGAGTAGCCGGCATGCACCGTGGTGCTGTCGCTGGCATTCCAGACCACGCCCAGGCGTGGGCTGAGCTGGCCCTCGGTGTGGCCGAACGCCTTGAAGCGGTCGCCGCGCAGGCCGTAGTTGACGGTCCAGTCATCGCCTATCCGCCACTCATCCTGCACGTACAGTGCGGCTGTGCTGGCGTGGAAGGCGTTGCGGTCCGGGATCAGCTGCGGCGTGGTGCTTGTCTGCCGGCCATCGGCATCGACCGGGAAGACCCAACTGCTGTTGTTGGCCGCGGCGTGTTCGTAATTGCCATACAGGCCATAACGCAGGGTGTGGTTGTCGCCCAGCGGCGTGGAGAAATCGGCCTGCAGGGTGTTGGCGCGGTTGCTGCGCTGGACCTGCGAGGCGACGCCACTGAACACCAGGTCGCCGACGATGTCCGGGTTGAAGGCCACGTCGCTGTAGCGCTGGCCGGCCGACAGCTGGTACGCGGTCTGGCCCAGAGTGCCCTGCAGCACCAGCATGCCGAAGCGGGTGGTCTCGCGTTGGGTTTCGTCCAGCTGGCTGGAATCGAAGGTGGTGGTGTCCAGGTAACCGAACTGCGGGGTCTGCCCCGGGTTGACCGGGATCTGGAAGCGGTTGTTGGCAAAGCCGGCGAACACGCTCAGGCGGGTGCTGTCGTTGACCAGATAGGTCAGGTCGGCAAAGGCCTTCCCTTGGTGGGTATCGTCATGCTGCGGCTTGCGGGCGCTGGTGGGGTTCTCCAGCCCGATCTCGTTCTGATCGTAGTTGCCGGTCAGGAACCAGCTCCAGCGGCCCTGGTTGCCCCACCAGGAGGCATTCGGGTTGACCTTGCCGAACGAGCCGGCGGTGATGCCGGCGCTGCCGCCGTTGCCCAGCTCGGCACCGCTGCGGGTCGTGATATCGACCACCGCAGCGGTGCGTTCACCGAACTGGGCCGGGAGGGCGCCGTCCATCAGGCGGATGCTCTTGATGGTGCGGGCATCCAGGGTCTGGCCGAAGCCGGAGATCGATTCGGGCAGCAGGACACCGTTGATGCGGTACTGCAGGTTGGCGTGGTCGCCGCGCACGTGCACGCCGCCGTAGGAGTCCTGGACCACGCCCGGGGCCTGCAGCAGCACCTGGCTGAGCGGGGCGGAGGCGCCCAGCGGCTGCTTCTGGATGTCCTCGGCGGTGATCTGGTACTGGCTGCTGCCGATGTCCGGGGACAGGGCATTGCGGGCCTGGTCGAGCTGGGCACTGACGGTGACCACGTCGAGATTCTTGACCGCAGCCGCACTGGCATCAGTGTCGGCGGCAAGCGCGGGTTGGCTGGCCAGGACCAGGGCGAAGGTGATGGCGGTGGTGAGCAGGGAGGGCTTCATGGGAAATGGGCAGGGAAGAGGGAAGGGGCCGGTCCATGAGAGAGTGTTATTCCGTAACAACTGCGTGCCGATCATGCGCCTGTCCAGCGACGGCGACCATGCCGTTTCTGGCCGATCAGGCGGCCCCTTTCCGCACCGTTCAGGCAGTCGCGGCCGTGCCTGGCCCTTTGCGCCAGCGGCTGGCTCTGCGACCATGACCGCCCCCCACCCCCGGATGTCCGTGATGAGCCTGTCCGCCGTTCCGCCCGCCCCCGATCCTGCCGCCATCGCTGCTGGCGCTGCCTGGTCACCGGAGAGCTGGCGGGGCAAGACCGCGCTGCAGATGCCGACCTATCCCGATCCGGTGGCACTGGATGCGGCGCTGCACGAGTTGAAGCGGCTGCCGCCGCTGGTGACCTCATGGGAGATCCTGGCGCTGAAGCAGCAGTTGGCCGACGCCCAGGAGGGCAAGCGTTTCCTGTTGCAGGGTGGCGACTGTGCGGAGAATTTCAGCGACTGCGAATCGGGCACGATTTCCAACCGCTTGAAGGTGCTGCTGCAGATGAGCCTGGTGCTGGTGCACGGCCTGCGTCAGCCGGTGATCCGCGTCGGCCGATTTGCGGGGCAGTACGCCAAGCCGCGTTCGGCCGATACCGAGACCCGCGACGGCGTGACCCTCCCCAGCTACCGCGGCGATGTCATCAATGCGCCGGCCTTCACCGAGGCGGCGCGGCTGCCCGATCCGAAGCGGATGCTGCAGGCCCACGCGCATTCGGCGATGACGATGAACTTCGTGCGTGCGCTGATCGATGGCGGCTTCGCCGACCTGCACCATCCCGAATACTGGAACCTGGAATGGGTAAGCCACTCGCCGTTGGCCGCCGAGTACCAGAAGATGGTCGCCTCGATCGGCGATGCCGTGCACTTCATGGAGACCCTGGCCGGGGCCCGCGTGCACAACCTCAACCGCATCGATTTCTACACCTCGCATGAAGCGCTGCTGTTGCCCTACGAACAGGCGCTGACCCGGCAGGTGCCGCGCCAGCAGGGCTGGTTGAACCTGAGCACGCACTACCCGTGGATCGGCATGCGTACCGCCGCGCTGGATGGCGCACACGTGGAGTACCTGCGTGGCGTGCGCAATCCGATCGCGATCAAGGTGGGCCCGTCGGTGACGCCGGACCAGCTGCTGCGCCTGATCGATGTGCTCAATCCGGATGACGAGCCGGGCCGCCTGAGCTTCATCCACCGCATGGGTGCGGCGCAGATCGCGCAGAAGCTGCCGCCGTTGCTGGATGCGGTCAAGCGCGACGGTCGTCGGGTGCTGTGGGTGTGCGATGCGATGCACGGCAACACCGAAAGCACCGCCAACGGCTTCAAGACGCGGCGCTTCGACAATGTACGTGGTGAGGTCGAGATGTCGTTCGACCTGCACGCGGCTGCGGGTACGCGTCTGGGTGGCGTGCATCTGGAGCTGACCGGTGAGGATGTGACCGAATGCACCGGCGGTGCGCGCGAGTTGACCGAGCGTGACCTGGAGCGTGCGTATCGTTCGACCGTCGATCCGCGATTGAACTACGAGCAGTCGCTGGAGATTGCGATGGCGATCGTGCGCAAGCAGGAGCAGGTGCGCTGAGGGTTGGCTTCTGCAGGGCTGCGCCCTGCACCTGCCGAATCAACAGCAACAGCAACAGCAGGATTCCGTGGTTGGCGGGGCGGTGTCGGAGTGCGGGGACGCCGCAAGTACGTCCCTGTAGGCTTGGCAGCCGCATCCATGCGGCTGGCACCCCGCACTCCGACACCGC
>NZ_JBHZOP010000158.1:0-8333 GCF_042787595.1 Stenotrophomonas sp. YIM B13575
GGGTCCGGTTGCGGGGGACGCCGCAAGTACGTCCATGTAAGCTCGGTCGCCGCATCCATGCGGCTCACGCCCCCGCAACCGGACCCACCCCGCCTTCGACAGATCTCCGCGATGTGTCGGAATGGCGTTCCGTGCTGCTGGTGGGTGTCGACCTTGGTCGACACAGTAGATCCACGCCATGCGTGGATGGGGCGTTCCTGGGGATGTGTGACGCGTCATTTCACCGGCGTCGGTTTTTTGGCCTATGGCTCCAACTGGAGCGGCGCAGACCTTCAACAGATAGATGCGTCGACAGATACTCCGTGTGCTTCGGAGCACGCTCGACGCTACATGTCGCGAGCCCTCCGTCACAAGGAAACCGTCGGAGGCGTGGGCGGGTCAGGTTGCGGGGGCGTGAGCGCCATGGATGGCGCGACCGAGCTTACAGGGACGTACTTGCAGCGTCCCCCGCAACCTGGCCCGCCCGCGCATCGCACAGGAAGCCAGCTGTTGCTGTTGCTTCGACGGTTGCTTTGGCTGTCGCCTCTGCGGGTGCCGGGCGGCAGCCCGGCAACAACACCCCCACAAACACCAACGCCCGGGCAAGCCCAGGCGTTCGTGCCCCCTTCATGCTGGCAATGCGTGTCAGCTGGCCAGTTCGGCCGGCTCGCGTTCGATGCCGTACTTGCGCAGTTTTTCCACCAGGGTGGTGCGGCGCAGGCCGAGCAGCTGGGCGGCGTGGGCGACCACGCCCTGGGTGCGTTCCAGTGCTTCGTTGATCAGGCCCAGTTCGATGCTGGCCATGTGGTTGCGCAGGTCCAGGCCGTCGTCCGGCAACGCGGCGGGCGCTGCTGCGCGGTTGACGGCGATGCCGTGTTCGAGCGACGGCTGGTTGCCGCTGCCCGGGGTGTGGAACGAGAAGCTGCGCAGATCCAGGCGTTCTTCGCTGGCAACCGGAGCCGCAGGTGCCGGTGCGGGGGCGGCCAGCGCGGCATCGCCGCGATAACGTGCCGGCAGGTCCTGCACGCGCACCGAGCCACCCGGATGCAGTACGGCCAGTCGTTCGACCAGGTTGGTCAGCTCGCGCACGTTGCCCGGCCATTCGTAGCCGGCCAGTGCCTGCAAGGCTTCCGGGGTGAAGCGCACTTCGCCACGGCCGGTTCGCGCCAGCTGCGCGGCGATGGTCTCCACCAGCGCCGGCAGGTCTTCGCGACGCTCGCGCAGCGCCGGCACGTCGATCGGGAACACGTTGAGGCGATAGAACAGATCCTCGCGGAACTTGCCATCGGCGATCCGGCTTTCCAGGTCGCGATGGGTCGCGGCGATCACCCGCACGTTGCAGCGGATGGTCTGGTTGCCGCCAACACGCTCGAAGCTGCGCTCCTGCAGCACGCGCAGCAGCTTGACCTGCATCGGCAGGCTCATGTCGCCGATTTCATCGAGCAGCAGGGTGCCGCCCTCGGCCATTTCGAAACGGCCCTTGCGCGCCGTCAGTGCGCCGGTGAAGGCGCCTTTCTCGTGGCCGAACAGTTCGCTTTCCAGCAGTTCCGCCGGAATCGCTCCGCAGTTGATCGCCACGAACGGACCGTCGCGGCGTGGCGAGCGCTGGTGGATGCTGCGCGATACCACTTCCTTGCCGGTGCCCGATTCGCCCAGCACCAGCACGGTGGTGTCGAATGCGGCGACCTGTTCGATCATCGTGCGCAGTGCGCTGACCGCCGGACCATTGCCGGTCGGGCCTTGGTCCTGCACGGCACCGGCCTGGTGTTCGGCATCCAGGCGCTTGAGGCTGGCACGGCGCAGCAGGGCTTCCATCTGCGCATGGCGCAGCGGCGCTTCCAGCGGCCAGATGTTGGCTTCATGCAGGCCATGCCGGTGGGCGAACGCAGTGGCGTCACCGTCGGCCAGCAGCACCGGCGGCGGCAGGCTGCTGCCACCGAGCCAGGCGTACAGCGCGGTGCTGGCGGCACTGTCGTCCAGGTTGCCGACGATCACCGCCATCCAGTCGTTCTGACGCTGGCGGGCCAGGTCGAAATCGGCGGCGTCGGAAACCCAGCGCGGGTTGAAGTCCATGAATTCCAGCAGGGCGACGGTGCGCTCGGCACGCACCGCATCGTTGTCCAGTACCAGGATGCGCGATTCGCTCACGACCGATCCTCCCTGAGGCCTTCCAGGATCGGCATGACTTCCTGGATGTAGGACAGCTTGCTGACGAAGTTGTCGGCGCCGGCGCGCAGCGCGTGTTCGCGGTGCTCGACGTCGTCGAAGTGGCTGGCAATCACGATGTACGGTGCATCGTCCTGCGACTTGATCAGGCGGGTGGCCTGCAGGCCACCCATTTCCGGCATCGCCAGATCCATCAGCACCACCTGCGGGCGCAAGCTTTCCGAGCGTTCGATCGCTTCCAGGCCGTTGCCGGCGCTGCCGACGATCTGCAGCCAGTCGATCTTGCGGAAGTGGCGCATCGCCGCGTTGATGAAGCCCTCGTGGTCATCGACCAGCAGAACTGTGAGCTTGTTCATGTCCAACATCCTTTTCAGCCCACCCGGGCCAGCTGCGGTTGCCTGGCGTTGACCCGGCGCCGTTCGCGGGCCGGGGCGATATCCAGTTGTTCGCGGTATTTTGCGACGGTTCGACGGGCAATGTTCACCCCCTGGCGGGACAGCAGGCCAGCGATGGCCTCGTCCGCCAACGGGCGGCCGGCAGGTTCAGCGTCGATCAGGCGCCGGACCATGGCCTTGACCGCCTGGCCGGACACGCTGGCCCCTTCCAGGCGCACGGCGAAGAAGTGCTTGAGCTCGAAGGTGCCGCGTGGGGTCTGCAGGTACTTGCCGGTGGTGATGCGCGAAACGGTGGATTCGTGCATGCCGATTTCCTCGGCCACTTCCTTCAGGGTCAGCGGTGCCATGGCTTCCTCGCCACGCACCAGGAAGGCCGCCTGGCGCTCGACGATCACCCGCGCGGTGCGCAGCAGGGTGTCGTAGCGCATCGACAGGCCGCGGCTGAACCAACGCGCCTCCTGCAGCATCTCGCGCAGCGCGGGGGCGGCGTCGCTGGTCTCGGCGAGGGCCTGTTCGTACTGGCTGTTGATCGACACCCGGCGGCTGGTGGCCGGGTTCAATGCCACCTTCCATTGTTCATCGGCGTGCCAGGCGACCACGTCGGGCACCACCACCGCATTGCGCTCGGGCAGCAGGCTGTCGCCCGGGCGCGGCTGCAGCGACAGGATGAGGCGAACGGCTTCGCGCACGTCCTCGATCTCGGCATCGTGCTGGCGGGCGAGGGCGGGGTAGTCGTGGGCGGCCAGGGCATCGAGCGCGCCGTCCAGAATGCGCGCGGCCAGATGACGGGCCGGCACCACGCCATGCAGGCTGCACAGCTGGGCCAGCAGCGATTCGCGCAGGTCCTGCGCGGCCATGCCGGCCGGCTCGCCCTGCAGCAGGTGCTGACGGATCGCTTCAACGCCGTTGGCATCGATGTCGAACTGCGCGCTAGCCAGCAGCTGCAGCTGTGCCAGCGGTGCCTGCAGATAGCCGGCATCGTCGCAGTGTTCCAGCCAGAAGGCGGCCACGGCCAGTTCGCGCTCGTCCAGGTCCAGCGCCAGGCGCTGCAGCACGCGCAGCTGGGGGTCGCTCGACTCGCCAGCGGCAATGCGCGCCATGCGGTCGTCGTCGCCGTCCTGCCAGTTGGCGCCGGACACATCCCACATCGAGGATTCGGGCAGCTCGTCGAACGCAGCCGTATCGAGCGTGGTGCTGGCTGCATCGGTGGCTTCAGCGGCGGGCGCTTCGGCGTCTTCGATTTCCAGCAGCGGATTGGATTCCAGCAGGCGCTGGATTTCCTGCTCCAGGTGCAGGCCGTCGAGCTGCAGCAGCCGGATCGACTGCAGCAACTGCGGGGTGAGGTGAAGCTGTTGACCCAGCTGGGTCGAAAGTGAAGCCTTCATCGTGAGTCCCCGGCGCCGCTCCCCGACGCCTTGTGGAACACATCTTGCTTTTGATCCGGCAGGGGCGGAATCAGGGGGTTCCTGAGGGCGTTGGTGGTGCCCCCGACAGCACGTAAGGAAATTCCCTACACGAGCGCGGGATTTTGACGATTCCGGTCGATAACTCGTTGATTCGTGGTCGATCGCCGTGCTGCTCGCCCGCGCTCCTTGTACGGAATCCCGTCGGGGTGCGTGTGGGTGACGGTATTTCGTCACCAACCCCGTGGGCGGCACCACGGTGTTACCCGTGGCGCGCGGGCGTCATTCCAGCTCGTGCTGGTGGCGTGCAGCCAGCAGCAGCAGATCGTTGGCGCGGCGGCAGCCGAGTGATTCCATCATGCGTGCGCGATGGGTCTCCACCGTCTTGACGCTGATGCCAAGGTCGGCGGCGATTTCCTTGTTGCTCTCGCCCTTGCCGATGCGGCGAAGGATCTCGCGCTGGCGTGGCGACAGTGCGGCAATGCCGGTCGGCTTTTCGCGGCCGAGCATCGGCGCCAGCATCTTGGCCGAGATCTGCGGGCTCAGGAATACCTGGCCGGCATGCGCGGCACGCAGCGCCAGTTCCAGTTCCTGCGGCGCGGCATCCTTCACCACGAAACCGACGGCGCCGCGATCGAGTGCATCGCGCACGTGGGCGGCGTCATCATGCATGGTCATCATCACGATGCGCGTACCGGGTGCGCGCAGGCGGATGTCGCTCAGTGCTTCCAGGCCGGTACGGCCGGGCAGCGACAGGTCCATCAACACCACGTCCGGTGCGTGCTGCAGGGCCATCTGCAGCGCCTGTTCGGCATTGCTGGCCTCGGCGACGAGCTGCACGTCGGCAAACCCCTGCAGCAGCCGCGCCAGGCCGGCGCGAACCAGGGTGTGATCGTCGACGATGAGAACTCGCACAGGCACGCTGGAGGTTGGGGAGGGGGGTCCACCTTAACTTAGCTGAACGGGCACGCCAAGGGCTGTCCGTCCGCCTGCATGGTGGCAGATTTCAGCGTGCGCGGCGGGCCTCGGCCACCTGCCGGCGGTGCAGCCGGAACAGATGCCGTTCCATCGCCATTTCCAGGCCATCGCCGAGGCGATGGAAGCGCAGCCACAGATAGTGACCACCGCCGCCATCGGCTGCTTCGGCGATGACTTCCACCGGCAGGTCGATATGGTCGGGCAGCCAGTCGCTGGGTTGCAGGCGGACAACGCCGGCCTGGCCGGGCGTGCTGCCGCTGCGTGGGCCCAGCTGCAGGCGGATGCCACGGCGCGACCAGCGCACCGGACGCAGCGTTGGTTCCTGGCCCTGCTGGCGGATCAGGCGCCCGAGCAGGACCATGGTCAGGTCCACCTTGGCTTCCAGGCGCTGCAGCTGCAGGCTGGCTTCGCTGCGTTCTTCGTGCTCGTCGATGCGACTGTCTTCGACCAGCGCCAGGCTGCGCAGCAGGCCTTCGGCACTGCTGGTCCGGCCCACTGCACTGCCGGCCTGGAACTCGGCAGGAAGGGCCAGTTCGCAGCTGAGCGTTTCGTCGAACAGCTCGCTTTCGGCCGGGTGGTGCAGGGACGTGGTCGGCAGGACGGTCATGCCAGCGATTCTGCCTGCAGGTAGGCATGCGCGGCGCGAAGGGAGCGGCGGCCGTCCTGCATCTGCACCGATACGGCATCGCGGCGCTGGCGCAGCAGGCCAATCAGGCTCTGCTGGCGTTCCAGCAGCGCCGACAGCGGTGCGTGGTCGGCGCTGGTCAACGGTTGGCTCAGCAGGGCATGCAGGGTGCTGTCATGGCCGTCGAGCAGGCTGTCGGCCTGTTCGAATGCCTCTTCGTCGAGGGCCTTCTCGAAGGCATCCAGCTGCGCATTGAGCTCGAGCAGGCTCATGGCGCCACCGCCGCGGGACGGCGCTGTTCGTGCGGGATGGCATTCCAGGCACCGTCGATTTCGCCCAGCAGCTGCAGCGATTCGTCCAGTGCAGCGCGATCGTTGTGCAGGTTGGCCTCGGTCAGGCGCTGCAGCAGGTAGTCGTACAGGGCCGACAGGTTGCCGGCGATCTCGCCGCCGGCTTCATGGTCCAGCGAGCCGTTGAGGTGGGCGACGATCGCGCATGCTTCGCCGATCGCCTTGCCCTTGCCGGCCTGATCGCCTTGTTCGAGGGTGGCCTGGGCACGGCGTACGCGCTCCAGTGCGCCGGACAGCAGCAGCGCCACCAGTTTGTGCGGATCGGCATCGGCGACCGCACTGGTCACACCCACCTGGCGGTATTGCTCGGCGTACTGACGGCTGGAACCGTACATTCGTGATTCTCCCTTGCGCGGGGTGCCGGGGTGCGGTCGAAGGGACCGTTGACGCCGGCACTGCGATGATTGCTGTTGCGTCCGTTATCGGTGCGTACGGCGCCAAACTTGAGCGCCGTGCGTGTTTCCTCAGCGGTTCAACTGGGCCAGCTGCTGCTGCAGCGCGGTGTTGCTCTGCTGCAGCTTGCCCATCAGGCTGTCCAATGCCACGAACTGCTTCTTGTAACGGGCCTCGACACCGACCATGCGCGCGTCCAGGTCCTTGCGGCGCTTGTCGATGTTGTCCAGGGTGGTGTTCAGTCCCTTGGTGCGGGCGACGAAGGCGCCTTCCTTGCCGACCGTGGTGCTGACGTAGCCGTCCACCAGTGAATACAGCCGGCCGGCACCGCCGGTATCGCCGGTGACCGCCTGGCGGATCTTCTCCGGCTGGGCGGCGAGGGCTGCGGCGAACTTGGTGCTGTCCAGCACCAGGGTGCCATCGGCGTTGGGGTAGCCGCGGGTCTGCAGGCCCAGCGCCTTGGCGTCCAGCTGGTCGCCCGCCAGGTCCTTGAGCACGCCGGACATCGTCGAACGCAGCTGCGCGATCGCACCACGCATCTGCGCGTCGCCGGTCAGTGCGGCGGCTTCCTTGGTCTTCGCGTCGTACTTGGTTTCGGTGTTGATCGCCGCGATGGCCGCGTTGTAGGCGGTGACGAACTCCTGCATCACCTTGGTTGCGGCAGTAGTGTCGGTGCTGATGGTGACGGTGCTGAGACCCGGCACTTTCAGGTTCAGGGTCAGGCCTGGCACCGCGTCGGTCACGGTGTTGCTGGCACTCACCACTTCCACGCCGTCAATGGTCAGCACCGCATCCTTGGCGGGGCTGTTTTCCTTCAGGCTGCCGACCAGTGCGCCGAGCTTGGGATCGCTGCCGGCGTATTCCAGCTTGATGGCGCTGGCCGCGCCGGTCTTTTCCTGGGCGATGGACAGGTACTGATTGTCGCCGGAGCTGATCAGCGTGGCCTGCACGCCTTCCTTGCGGCCGGCGGCGTCGATCTTGTTGCGGACGGTGGTAAGCGTGTCGCCTTCCTCCACCTGCACGTTCATCGTCTTGGCCTTGTCGCCCACGCCGACGGTAAGCGTCAAGGTTCCGGCACCGAAGGTATCGGTCTTGGGCACCGAGGTGTCGGCGATCAGCTTGTGCGCCGACGCCAGGTTCTTCACCTCGACCTTGTGGGTACCGTTGGCTGCGGCGGCCTTGCTGGTGCCGAGGTCATACAGCGCCACCGATGCGGTCAACACATCGTCGGCATTGTTGGGGCCGGCCTTGCCGGTTGCGCTGACGGTACGGGTGTCGAAGGCGGTGGTGGCCTTCAACGCGGTCAGGGCGGTCTTCAGCTTGTCGAAGGCCGAGGTGACCGTGCCGAGCGACGACAGCTGCATCTTGGTCTTGGACTGCTGCAGGTTCAGCGCATTGTCGGCCGGCTTGCGGTCCGCTGCGACCAGCTGGTTGACGATGCTGGAGATGTCCAGCCCTGAGCCAATGCCACCGTATCCAAAGTCTGCCACGTCGTTTCTCCTGGTATACGGGCCTGGCCGTCGTACGGCGGCCCGTCGTCAACGAAAATAGCGGCCTGTGCCGCTGGGTCTTGAGGACTTCGTTGATGCATGCGCCGTGCCACTGGCCGGCAGGGCAGTTCTGGCACGCTGGTTGCAGGAGGTCTGGGGCAGGGTGCGGGTGGGTTCACCGCGGGCTGCCGGGGGTCTGTAAAAAACCCTCCCCCAATGCAGGGGAGGGATCAGGCTACTGACAATCGGGGGGAGACGAAGCCGCCCGGTACGTACAGTCAACATGCACAACGCTGAAAGAGAGGTCCGCAGGGGCGGGCGATGCCAAGCCGGTTCGGGACGCTTCCCGGGCCGGGCATGGCCCGCATCTGTGTACGCCGTGGCTGTCGGGTTGCCGCTACCGTCGGTTCAATCCGACGGTAGCGGCGCCTTCTTGCCGTGGATCAGCGCAGCAGGCTGAGCACGCCCTGCGGCACCTGGTTGGCCTGGGCCAGCATGGCCGTACCGGCCTGCTGCAGGATCTGGGTGCGGGTCAGCTCAGCGGTTTCCTTGGC
>NZ_JBHZOP010000159.1:0-7817 GCF_042787595.1 Stenotrophomonas sp. YIM B13575
GGGGTCACGGTGGTAGCGCCGGGCCGGGCCCGGCGACTATGCGGTGAGGCATCCGCCGGGCAGGGCCCGGCGCTACCGGTTGTCATCACTCGGTGGCGTTGCGCTTCTTGAACACGCGCTGCACCACGACGAAGAACAGCGGTACGAAGAACACGCCGAGCACGGTGCCGACCACCATGCCGCCGAGCACGCCGGTGCCGATCGCCTGCTTGGCGCCGGAGCCGGCACCGCTGGAGATCGCCAGCGGCAGCACGCCCATGCCGAAGGCCAGCGAGGTCATGATGATCGGACGCAGACGGTCGCGCACTGCATGCATCGTCGCTTCGATCAGCCCTGCGCCCTTCTCCAGATGCTCCTTGGCGAACTCGACGATCAGGATCGCGTTCTTGCTGGTCAGGCCCACCGTGGTCAGCATCGCCACCTGGAAATAGATGTCGCGCTCCATGCCACGGAAGGTATTGGCCAGCACTGCACCAAGGATGCCCAGCGGCGCCACCAGCAGCACCGAGGTCGGCACGCTCCAGCTTTCGTACAACGCAGCAAGGCACAGGAACACGATCATCAGTGACAGCGTGTACAGCAGCGGCGTCTGCGAGCCCGCCTGGCGTTCCTGGTAGGACATCGCCGTCCACTCGACGCCGAAGCCCGCCGGCAACTGCTTGGCCAGCTGTTCGATCTCGGCCATGGCATCACCGGAGGCCACGCCCGGGGCAGGTTCGCCCTGGATTTCGGTGGCCGACACGCCGTTGTAGCGTTCCAGGCGCGGCGAACCGTAATCCCAATGCTTGCTGGCGAAGGCGCTGAACGGAACCATCTCGCCATTGTCGTTCTTCACCGACCAGAGATCGAAGTCCTCCGGCACCATGCGGAACGGCTGGTCAGCCTGCACGAACACGCGCTTGACGCGGCCGCGATCGATGAAGTCATCGATGTACGAGCTGCCCCATGCGGTGGCCAGGGTGGTGTTGACCTGGTCGATCGACAGGCCCAGCGAGCTGGCCTTGGCCACATCGATATCGATGCGGAACTGCGGGGTGTCTTCCTGGCCGTTCGGACGCACGTTGGCCAGCTTCTTGCTGCCGGCCGCCAGGCCAAGCAGCTGGTTGCGGGCCGCCAGCAGTGCCTCATGGCCCTGGCCGCTGTTGTCCTTCAGGAAGAAGGTGTAGCCCGACGCCGTACCCAGCTCCGGAATGGCCGGCGGTGGGAAGGCAAAGATGAAGGCATCCTTGATCTGCCCCAGTGCAGCCATCGCACGTCCGGTGATCGGCATCACGCCATTGTCAGCGTCACGATCCTTCCAGTCCTTCAGCTTGACGAAGGCCATGCCCGCGTTCTGGCCCATGCCGGCGAAGCTGAAGCCCTGCACCGAGAACACCGATTCGACGGCACCCTTCTCGTTTTCCATGAAGTGCTTTTCGAGCGCGGCGATCGATTCCAGCGTGCGCTCCTGGGTTGCGCCCACCGGCGCCTGCACCAGCGCCATCAGCACGCCCTGGTCTTCATTGGGCAGGAACGAGCTGGGCAGGCGCACGAACAGGACGCCCATCAGCAGGAACAGTGCGGCCACGATGCCCATGAACCGCCACGGGCGATGCAGGATGCCGCGCACGCCGCGCTGGTAGCTTTCGCTGGTACGGTCGAAGCCGCGGTTGAAGCCGTTGAAGAAGCGACCGGCGAAACCGCGGTGGGCGACATGGTGCTCGCCCTTCTTCAGCGGCTTGAGCATGGTCGCGCACAGCGCCGGCGTCAGCACGATCGCCACCAGTACCGACAATGCCATCGCCGACACGATCGTCGCCGAGAACTGCCGGTAGATCACACCGGTGGAGCCGCTCATGAAGGCCATCGGCACGAACACCGCCGACAGCACCAGGCCGATACCCACCAGCGCACCGGTGATCTGGCTCATCGACTTGCGGGTGGCTTCCAGCGGCGACAGGCCCTCTTCGGACATGATGCGCTCGACGTTCTCCACCACCACGATGGCATCGTCCACCAGCAGGCCGATCGCCAGCACCATCGCGAACATGGTCAGCATGTTCACCGAGAAGCCCAGCACCGACAGCACGCCGAAGGTGCCCAGCAGCACCACCGGCACGGCGATGGTCGGGATCAGGGTGGCGCGGAAGTTCTGCAGGAACAGGTACATCACCACGAACACCAGCACGATCGCTTCGAGCAGGGTCTGCACCACGCCCTTGATCGACACGCGCACGAACGGGGTGGTGTCGTACGGGATCTCGGCCTTCAGGCCGGCCGGGAAGAAGCCTTCCAGTTCCTTCAGGGTTTCATCGACACCGGCCGCGGTATCCAGCGCGTTGGCGCCGGTGGCCAGGGTGACCGCCAGGCCGCTGGCCGGCTGGCCGTTGTAGCGGGTGACGAAGTCGTACGACTCGGCGCCGAGCTCGACGCGGGCAACGTCGCCCAGGCGCAGTTCGGCACCATCCTGCGCACCGCGCACTATGATGTTGCGGAACTGTTCCGGGGTCTGCAGGCGCGACTGCGCGTTGATGGTGGCGTTGAGCTGCTGGCCCTTCACCGACGGCGCACCACCCAGCTGGCCGATGGCCACCTGCGCGTTCTGTGCCTTCACCGCAGCAACCACTTCCGGCACCGACATGCCGTAGGTGTGCAGCTTGTTCGGGTCCAGCCAGATGCGCATGGCGTACTTGCCACCGAACACCTGGATGTTGCCCACGCCCGGCACGCGGCTGAGACGGTCCACGACATTGGAGCCGACGTAGTCGGCGATGTCGTTGGCATCCATGCTGCCGTCTTCGGACACGAACGCGATGACGTTCAGGAAGCCCGAGCTGGACTTGGCTACGTTGATGCCCTGCCGCTGCACTTCCTGCGGCAGCAGTGGCATCGCCAGCTGCAGCTTGTTCTGCACCTGCACCTGGGCGATGTCGGGGTTGGTCCCGCTCTCGAAGGTCAGGGTGATGGTGGCCTGGCCGTTGGACGAGCTGTTGGAGGAGAAGTAGATCAGGCCATCAAGGCCCTTCATGTTCTGCTCGATGATCTGCGTCACCGAGTCTTCGACCACCTTGGCCGAAGCACCCGGGTAGCTGGCGCTGATTTCCACCGCCGGCGGTGCGACGTTGGGGTACATCGAGATCGGCAGCTTGAACAGGGCCAGGCCGCCGGCGAGCATGATGATGATCGCGATGACCCACGCGAAGATGGGTCGATCGATGAAGAAACGTGCCATGGGGTTCTCCGCTTACTTCGCGCCTGCGGCCGCAGCTGCAGGTTGGGCGGCGGCCGGCTTGGCCGGGGCGGCGCCCTGTTCGGTGGCGTTCACGGGCATGCCCGGGCCGATCTTCTGCAGGCCTTCGACGATGACCTTGTCGCCGGCCTTCAGGCCGTCCTCGACCAGCCACTTGTCGCCGACGGTGCGGCTGACCTTGACCGGGCGCACTTCGACCTTGTTGTCCTTGCCGACCACCATCGCGCTGGTATCGCCCTTCGGATCGCGGGCGATGCCCTGCATCGGCACCAGCACCGCGTCGCTGCGCACGCCGCCGCCGATCACCGCGCGCACGTACATGCCCGGCATCAACAGGCCGTCGGGGTTGTCGACCTTGACCCGCAGCGCGAAGCTGCCGGTGGCCGGATCGACGCTGACTTCGGAGAACTCCAGCGTGCCCTTGTGTTCGAAGGTGCTGCCGTCTTCCATCAGGATGCTGACCGGCGTCTGCTGGTTGTCCTGCAGGCGGCCGGCGGCCAGTTCGCGGCGCAGCTGCAGCAGCTCGGCCGAGGACTGGGTGAGGTCGACGTAGATCGGGTCCAGCTGCTGCACGGTCGCCAGCGCCGTGGCCTGGCCGGCGCTGACCAGCGCGCCCTGGGTGACGCTGGACTTGCCGATGCGACCGCTGATCGGCGCGGTGATGCGCGCATAACCGAGGGTCACGTTGGCGGCATCCAGTGATGCCTTGGCAGCACCGACGTCGGCCTCGGCCTGCTTCTGCGCGGCCACGGCGTTTTCCAGATCCTGCTGGCTGACCGCGTCGACCTTGGCCAGCTCGGTGATGCGCTTGGCGCTCAACCGCGCCGCATTGGCGGTGGCTTCGGCGCGGGCCAGCTGTGCGCGCGCGCTGTTGGCCTGGGCGCGGTAGCTGGCGTCCTCGATCTGGTACAGCGGCTCGCCGGCCTTGACCATCCCACCCTCGGTGAACAACCGCTTGGCGACGATGCCGTTGACCTGCGGGCGCACTTCGGCCACCAGGAAGGCATTGGTGCGGCCCGGCAGCTCACGTGTGAGGCCGACGGTCTCGGACTTCAGCGTGACCACGCTGACCTGGCCCGGCCCCTGTTCGGGCGCCTGGGGTTGGCCGCCACAGGCAGCGACGGTGGCAGCGATCGCCAGCGACAACGCGAAGGGTCGGATTCGGCTCAGCAACATGATGGGAATGGCTCTTGAAGGGAGGGATCTCAGTCGGCGCTGATATGGCGGACCCTCCCCTTGCAGGAGCGGAGACCGCGCGGACAGCGCCCACCCGGGTGGAGTGGGAGCCAGGACAGGCCTGCCACGCATACGACGGGAATGATGGGAGGGAAATATACATACATGCGTGTTTGTTTGTAAACCGGTACAATTCAGCCACGTTTCACGCTAACTCGTACCCACTCATGGCCCGCAAGACCAAAGAGGACACCCAGGCGACCCGGGAAGGCATCCTGGACGCCGCCGAAACCTGCTTCCACGAGCATGGCGTCGCCCGCACCACGCTGGAGATGATCGGCGCCCGCGCCGGCTACACGCGCGGCGCGGTGTACTGGCACTTCAAGAACAAGGGCGAAGTGCTGGCGGCGATGATCGAACGGGTACACCTGCCTTTCATGCAGGAACTGGAGCGCACCTCCAGCGACCAGCGCGATACCCCGGTGCACGATCTGCGCGCGGTGATGATCCACTCGTTCATCGAGCTGTCCGAGGACGAGCGCCTGCGCAAGACCATGGAGATCATGCTGCGCAGCGATGCCTCGGCTGATACCAGGGTACTGACCGAATTGCAGCAGGCCGGCTTCCGCGATGCCCTCGACCGGATGGAACGCGCCCTGCGCCGTGCCCAGGACCTCGGCCAGCTGCGCGACGGCGCCGACCCGAAGATCGCCGCGCGCATGCTGCACGCCACCGTGCTCGGCGTGCTGCACGGGGCGATGGTCGAGCCGGACCTGATGGACCTCAAGCGCGATGGCATGCTGGCGCTGGACATGACCCTGGCCGCCTACGTGAAGGAAGGCGTGTTCGTACCGGGTTCGGTACCGGAGCCGCTGCCGGAAGCGCTACCGTGGTAGATCCACGCCATGCGTGGATGCGAACGGACAAACAAAAAGGCCGCCTTTCGGCGGCCTTTTCATTTACAGGATGTAGCGGCTCAGGTCCGGGTCCTGCACCAGCTCCCCCAGGTGCGCATCGACATACGCACTGTCGATGGCCAGGGTTTCACCATCGCGGTCCGGTGCTTCGTAGCTGAGCGAATCCAGCAGTCGCTCCAGCACGGTGTGCAGACGGCGCGCACCGATGTTCTCCTGGCGCTCGTTCACCTGGAACGCGATCTCGGCCAGGCGATCGATGGCATCGGTGGTGAAACTGACCTTGACGCCTTCGGTGGCCAGCAGCGCTTCGTACTGTTTGGTCAGCGCCGCCTTAGGTTCGGTCAGGATGCGCACGAAATCGGCCTTGCTCAGCGCCCCCAGCTCCACGCGGATCGGGAAGCGGCCCTGCAGCTCGGGGATCAGGTCGCTGGGCTTGGCCAGGTGGAAGGCGCCCGATGCGATGAACAGGATGTGGTCGGTCTTGATCGTGCCGTACTTGGTGGACACGTTGGAACCTTCCACCAGCGGCAGCAGATCGCGCTGCACGCCTTCGCGCGAGACATCACCGCCAGACGAGCCTGCATCACCGCGCTTGGCGACCTTGTCGATCTCGTCGATGAACACGATGCCGTGCTGTTCGCAGGCTTCGATCGCGGCGGTGCGGATATCGTCCTCGTTGACCAGCTTGCCGGCTTCTTCTTCCTGCAGCAGCGGGCGCGCGGCCTTGATGGTCAGCGTGCGCTTGTGCGCCTTGGCGCCACCGCCGAGGTTGGCGAACATCGACTTCAGCTGCTGGCCCATTTCCTCCATGCCCGGCGGGGTCATGATGTCCATGCTGACGTTGGCGGTCAGGTCCAGCTCGATCTCGCGATCGTCCAGCTCGCCGTTGCGCAGCATCTTGCGGAACTTGATGCGGGTCTCGTTGTCCTGCGCCGACGGTTCGTTGCGCGCCGCCTCCGGGTCGAAGCCGATGCCACCGCTGCGGCGCGGCAACAGCGCATCGAGGATGCGGTCTTCGGCGCGCTCTTCGGCCTGCGTGCGCACGCGCACCTTGGCCTGCTCGCGGTACAGCTTGACGGCGGTATCGGCGAGGTCGCGGATGATCTGCTCGACGTCCTTGCCGACGTAGCCGACTTCGGTGAAGCGGGTCGCTTCGACCTTCACGAACGGCGCGTTGGCCAGCGTGGCCAGGCGGCGCGCGATCTCGGTCTTGCCGACGCCGGTCGGGCCGATCATCAGGATGTTCTTGGGCATGACCTCGTTGCGCAGCTCGGGCTGCAGCTGCATGCGGCGCCAGCGGTTGCGCAGGGCGATGGCGACCGCGCGCTTGGCGTCATGCTGGCCGACGATGTGCCGGTCCAGTTCCTGCACGATCTCGCGCGGGGTCATGGTGGCGGAGGAAACTTCGATCTTGTGCGGCATGGGTGTGCTCACGAATTCGTTGTCGGTAGCGCCGGGCCATGCCCGGCGGATCGGGAATGCCTGTGACGGTTCCCCGTCACAGCTCCTCGACCACCACGTTGCGGTTGGTGTAGATGCAGATGTCGCCGGCGATGTTGATCGCTTCGCTGGCGATGGTGCGTGCGTCCAGTTCGGTGTGCGCCATCAGCGCACGTGCAGCGGACAGTGCATACGAACCACCGGAACCGATGGCGATGATGCCGTCCTCCGGCTCGATCACATCGCCGGTGCCGCTGATGATCAGCGAGGTTTCCTTGTCGGCCACCGCCAGCAGGGCTTCAAGCTTGCCGAGGCGACGCTCGGTGCGCCAATCCTTGGCCAGTTCCACCGCAGCACGCTGCAGCTGGCCGTGCTTTTCCAGCTTGGCCTCGAACAGCTCGAACAGGGTGAAGGCATCGGCGGCGGCACCGGCGAAGCCGGCCAGCACCTGGCCATCGCGGCCGAGGCGGCGGACCTTGCGTGCGTTGCCCTTCATCACCGTGTGGCCGAGGGTGACCTGGCCGTCGCCGGCAATGGCCACGTGCTCGCCGCGACGAACGCAGACGATGGTGGTGGCGTGGAAAACGGTGGGATTCTGACTGGGGTCCATGCGGCCTCCGATAGCTGTTCACGGGACATGGGGACAGCCGCCGAAGCGATCAAGCCCGTGCCGATAGCTGCCGTTCAGCGCTTGGCATGCGATGGCCTGTCCGGATTCGGCTCAATGCCCCATGCCATGTACCAGTCTTCGCCCTGGGTTTCGATGGGGTGCTGGGTGCGGCCGGCGCCGTTGCCACAGGCCAGTGCGTCGGCGGCGCAGTAACGGTCGCAGCCCCAGCAGATGCGCTCGGGATGCTTGGGACGCAGCGGAATGGGCTTTGCCATGGTCGGCATCGCTTCGTGGCCTGCGGCCACGATGCGCCGGTCGCCCCTGCGCTGCCCTGATCAAGATCAAGCGGCGGCCGTTCCGGTAGCGCCGGGCCATGCCCGGCGAGCGCGCAGCGCGGGCTGCGTCGCATGCAGGAGACATGTATCGCACAGCCGCCGGGCATGGC
>NZ_JBHZOP010000160.1:0-11706 GCF_042787595.1 Stenotrophomonas sp. YIM B13575
GGCGTTGGCGCCATGGATGGCGCCATCGAGCTTACAGGGATGTACTTGCAGCGTCCCCTGCACGGCCCACCCGCCCCGCCTAACCCATGAGCCGCTCTAAGCAGCCAACCACGAGGGGCTCAGCCGTTCGCCGCCGCAAACACCGGCCGCGTCAGATTGTCCGCCTCGCCATCAGTGCACAGCACTTCGTCTTCGATGCGGATGCCGCCGTACGGACGGAAGAAATCCACGCGCTCCCAGTTGATCGCATCGCCATGGCCGGCAGCCTTCACTTCGTTCAACAGCATGTCGATGAAGTACAGGCCCGGCTCGATCGTCACCACCATGCCCGGTTCCAGTACGCGGGTCAGGCGCAGGTATGGATGACCCGCCGGGCGCTCGATGCGGCCGCCTTCGTCACTGGCAGCGAAACCGGCCACGTCGTGCACCTGCAGGCCGATCAGGTGACCGATGCCATGCGGGAAGAACGCGGCGCTGACGCCGGTTTCCAGCGCAGTCTGCGGCGACACCTTGATCACGCCGAAGTCCTTCAGCACGCCCATCAGCGACAGATGCGCATCAACATGCAGCTGCTTGTAGTCGAAGCCCGGGCGCACCGCTGCGCACATTGTCTGCTGCGCGGCATCGACGGCTTCGATCATCGCCGCGAACTCGTCATGGCCGGCGGCGGCGTAGGTGCGGGTGATGTCGCTGGCATAACCATGCGCGCTGGCGCCGGCGTCGATCAGGAAGCTGCGCAGCGGCTGCGGTGCCCTGCGGCCCAGTTCGGTGTAATGCAGCACCGCCGCATGTTCGTTAAGGGCCACGATGTTGCCGTACGGCAGTTCAGTGGCGTCCTGTCCCACGGCCTGGCAATACGCCATGTGGATGCTGAACTCGTCGGCGCCGTTGCGGAACGCCGCTTCGGCCGCGCGATGGCCGCGCACACCGAGCACCTGCGCCTGGCGCATCAGTGCGATTTCATACGGCGTCTTGCTGCCGCGATGCCATTCCAGGTAGTTCACCACCGGCGCCGGATTGTTGGGCACATACGCGCCCAGCGCGCTCTGCGGTTCGCCCAGGATCGCGCAGCGCGCCGGATCGGACGGCAGCAGCGCCAGCGCCTCTTCGGGCGTGCGGATGATGTGGATGTCGAAGTGGTCGACCCACCAGCCGCTCGGGGCGTCCGGTACTACATGCCAGTAATCGAACGGCTGGTGGAAGATCACCGCCGGACGCTTGCCCGGGGTGAACACGATCCAGCTGTTGGGCACCCGGGTCAGCGGCAGCCAGGCCTTGAACTGCGGGTTGACCGCGTACGGGTAATCACGGTCGTCGAAGACCTGGTAGTGCAGGGTGCCGCTGGGCACCACCAGATGGTCGAAGCCGCCGCGTGCCAGCGCCTGCTCGGCGCGTCGGCACAGCACGGCCAGGTGGTCGGGATACAGGGCGCCGGGGTCTTGCTGGATCATTGCGGTGGCTCGACACGGAAAACGGCCCTAGATTCTGCCGGATACCGACGCATTCCGCTGTGCCGGAACCGGCACTCAGCCCGTCGAAACCGGTGCCTCGTCGCTGTCTTCGCCGATCCACCGGCGCAGCAGCTGCCGATGCTCGCGTGACAGCGTCAGGAAGCGGAAGCCTGCCCAGCTCTGGCCGGGCGCATGCGCCGGTTCGCTCCACAGCAGGTGTACGCCGACGTCGATCAGCTCGCTGCGACCCTCGGCCGAGGGCAACGGGAAGCGCAACTGATACAGCGCATCGTCGCGCAGCGGGGCGCTGGCCAGCATCAGCATGCCGGTCTCGGACACGTTGCCCAGGCGTCCAACCACGCAGTCGCGCATCTGGTCGGTCACCGGCACCAGGTCGGAGACCTGCCGGCGCGGCGCGCGGCGGGTATCAACGGGCGGTTGTGTACTCATGCGTTGGGCTCCTGCTGGCGGCGTGTGGCAAGTGCGCGCAGCGCGCTCAGGCTCGCCTGCCAGGCGCGGTCGACCAGCCGGCCCTTGTCTTCGGTGACCAGCTGCGCGCGTCCGCTGCTCATCTGCCTGGCCAGCGTATCCAGCGTGGTTTCGCCGATCTTCTGCCCACGCGCGTTGACCAGCAGTACATGGCCGGTCAGCAGGCTGTACCAGGACAGGCGCTGGCGGCGCAGAGCGCCTTCGCCATCATCGATATCGAACCAGCTGCCGAAGGGCAGCGCGCACAGCTGCTGGTAGCAGGTCTCCTCGGCCTCGCTGCGCGGTGCGGCATCATCTGCCAGCGCTTGCGTGCCCGCATGCTCGCCCAGACGTGCATGGGCCTTCAGGCGCGCGCTGAGTTCGGTGCGCGAGGTGCTTTCGTCTTCACCGCCCGGCGTGGACAGGCGACGGGCGACGGCGGCTGCCTCTTCTGCGTGATAGCCGACCTGCAGCAGGGCCGATTCAACCTCGGTGGCCAGCGGAGCATCGGTCGCGCTGCTTTCGCTGGCGGCCTCGGCCGTGATCGCGGCGATGCGTTCGGTCTGCTGCAGGCGCTCCTGCCACTGCGGCGAATCTTCGCCGTGGCGCAGGCGGGTCAGCGTCAATGCGTCCGCCCAGGCCTGGCGCAGCAGTGTCTGCACGAAGCGTGGCGGTTCCTGCGTGTCGCAGCACTGGTCGATCTGTGCATTGGCTTGGCGTCGCGCAAGTTCCAGCCGTTCCTTGCCGCGCGCGGCTTCCACGTGGCGGCGCTCGGCCAGCTCGGCGCGATGCGCGGCGGCACGCTGGTGCTGCTGTATCTCTTCGTTGGCGGCGGCAAAGGCCTCGGGCGTGCGCGCATCCTGGCCGAGCAGGCCTTGCACGCTCTGCGCCAGCCGTTGCAGCAGCTGCGGATCGACATCGTCATCGCCGAGCCAGCTGGCGCCGGCTTCAGCGACATGGTTGAGCAGTTCGCGTGCCGGGTGTTCGTCGCGCACGAAGAACCCGGGATCGGCCATCGCTGCGCGCGCCAGGGGTACCTGCAGGCGCGCAAGCAGGGCGGCCGGCACCGGGTCCGGTCGTTGCTGCTGCTGTACCTGCTGCAGCAGCAGGCGCAGCAGATCGAGATTGTCACGGTCGTGGCTGCCGAGGTTGGCCTGCGCACCATGTTCGCTGCGCAGCTGGGCGACAACGGCGGCCTGCAGATCGGTCATGGCGCTGGCGGCGCTGGCCTGGCCCTGCAGGCGCGCCAGTACGGCATCGACTGCCGCACTGGGCAGGGCTGGCGGATCCACCGCTGGCTGCGGGGCCTGCCGCGCCTGTTGCAGCATCTCGTGCAGGACGCTGCTGGCCGGTACCGTCAGCCCGGCCGACGCGCCGGGCGCAGCCGCATCGGCGAAGGCGTCCTGCATCAACGTCGACCACGAGCCGGCCGGTGCCGAGCCGCCCCAACCAGTCATCGGCGTGGGCACGCGCGGTGACGGGCGTCCACTGCGGCCGCTGCCGACCGACTGGGTGATGATCCGGCGGGTGCTGGAAGAACGCGCCAGGTACGGGGTGTAGACCAGGCCCGGCAGGATGCCGTGCTGTGCCAGCAGCGCATTGGCGCGGTCGAGCACATCGCCCAGCCGCTCCAGCACCTGCCGCTCGAAACTGCGGTACAGCGCCATCTGCACCTCGGCGCTGAGGGCATCCTGTTCGGCCAGCTTGCGCACCATCGTGCACAGGGCCTGCGGTGCCAGGGGCAGGGTATCGGCTTCAAAGGCCGGTGCACCGGCAATAACCCCCAGACGCTGGCCGAGCAGGTTCAAGGCGTTGGCCGAACGCAGCGTTTCCCGGCGCACCATTTCGGTCAACAGCAGGTCGCGGTCGACTTCGTGCTCGGCCACCAGGGTCAACCCCAGCATGCCGGGCAACGGTGGTGGGGTGGTGGCGGCCATGACCGGTGTGATCGGTTCCCGCAGCCGCGCCAGCGCATCGGCCAGCGCATCGAGCATGCGGTCGCTGAAGTGGCCGGCGAACGCATGCAGCTGGCCGCGCTGTGCCAGCAGGTCAGCCTGCTGTTGCGGGTTGCGTGCATGGTCGGCGTCATGCAGCAGGGTCTGCTCCAGCGCTTCCACGGTCAGGATCAGCGGTGCCGTCAGGGCCTGATGGCACAGGCCGATCAACGCGCCCAGCAGCTCGCGCACGCGCGGCGGCAGGTCGGCCGCGGCCAGGCGGGCAGTGTCGGCACTGGAGAGGGAGAAGACAGCAGACATCGGCGAGGGGGTCCGGATTCCCGCGGATCGATCTTGGAATCTACCGTGTCGGCCGGTGAAGGCGCTACTTTAGCGATCGATTCATTCAGCGCGGCCTTCCCTGGCTGCGCCGCAGGCGGATCATTCTTCCAGGAACAGGCTGACCACATCGTTGGTGAAGCGCCGGCCGAGCTCGGTCGGTTGCACGTACCCGTCCGCCACCAGCAGCCAGCCGCGCTGCACCGCTTCGGCCAATGGAACGTCCAGCACGCTGCGCGCCAGCCCGGTCCGCGATTCGAAGTCGCGCAGGCTGAAGCCTTCGTGCAGGCGCAGCAGGTTGAGCATGTATTCGAAGGGCAGGCGATCGGCGGCGATCACCTCGTCGCCACCGAACGATGCGGCGGTGCCTGCGGTATCCATGAACGTCTGCGGGTGCTTGTGCTTCCAGCGCCGCAGCACATGCTCCTCGGCACCGGAACTGATCTTGCCGTGTGCGCCGGCGCCGATACCGAGGTAGTCACCGAAACGCCAGTAATTCAGGTTGTGCGCGCTCTGCCGACCGGGGCGGGCGTAGGCACTTACCTCGTACTGGCCGAAACCGGCCTGCGCCAGCAGCGCCTGGCAGTGTTCCTGCATGTCCCAGGCATTGTCTTCATCGGGGATGCCCTGCGGCGGCCGCGCGAAGAACACGGTGTTCGGTTCCAGGGTCAGCTGGTAGTGCGAGATGTGGGTCGGCTGCAACGCGAACGCGCGTTGCAGGTCGGCCTCGGCACCGGCCAGGGTCTGTTCCGGCAGGGCGTACATCAGGTCGATGTTGAAATTGTCGTAGCCCGCGTCCTGCGCCATCTTCACCGCGCGCTCGGCCTCGCCACTGTCGTGGATGCGGCCCAGGCGCTTGAGCATCGCATCATCGAAACTCTGGATGCCGAAGCTGAGCCGGTTCACCCCGGCCGCACGGTAGCGGTCGAAGCGACCATGCTCGGCGGTGCCCGGGTTGGTTTCCAGCGTGATCTCGGCATTGGGCGCGAAGCGAAGGCGGGCGCTGGCCTGCTGCAGGAAGCGGTCGATGGCTTCCGGCGGGAACAGGCTGGGCGTGCCACCACCGAAGAACACGCTGCTGACCACCCGGCCCCAGACCAGCGGCAGGTCCTGGTCGAGGTCGCGCACCAATGCATCGATGTAGGCATCGAAGGGCAGTTCGCCCTTGGCCTGGTGCGAGTTGAAATCGCAGTACGGGCACTTGCGCACGCACCACGGCAGATGCACGTACAGCGCCAGCGGCGGTGGCACCAGGCGCGGCGGGGTGTCGTGGTCGCAGGACTCGCCGGGCAGGTGGTTGCAGTGGTCGTGGTCGTGGTCGTGGGCGTGCGGCATGGCAGTCATCGGTAGTGCCGGCCGCTGGCCGGCTTCCCTGTGTTGATCGGGTGGGGTATCAGAGCCAGGCCGCGAGCTGCTGCTTGAGCTGCTGCAGGGCGATGGCGCGATGGCTGATGGCATTCTTCAACGCCGGTTCCATTTCCGCGGCGGTCAGGCCGTGGGTGGTATCCAGGAACACCGGGTTGTAGCCGAATCCATTCGTACCGCGCAGCTCGCGGATGATCTGTCCTTCCCAACGGCCTTCGCAGATCAGCGGCTGCGGGTCGGTGGCGTGGCGCAGCAGCACGATCACCGCATAGAAGCGGGCGCTGCGCTGGCCATCGGCGACGTCGGCCATCGCGTCCAGCAGCTTGGCATTGTTGGCCGCTGCATTGGTCGGATGGCCGGCATAGCGCGCGCTGTACAGACCCGGCGCACCACCGAGGGCGTCGACGATCAGCCCAGAATCATCGGCCAGCGCCGGCAGGCCGGTCGCTTCGCAGGCGGCGCGCGCCTTCAGCAGCGCGTTCTCGACGAAGGTCAGGCCGGTCTCCTCCACATCGCCCAGGCCCAGTTCGGCGGCCGAGGTGATCTGCAGCGGCAGGTCGGCGAGGATTTCCTGCATTTCCACCAGTTTGCCAGCGTTGTGGCTGGCCAGTACCAACTTCTTCATCAGCGGGGCTCCAACAGGTCCCAGGTGTTGCCGTACAGGTCGCGAAACACCGCGACGGTGGCGTAGGGTTCTTCGCGCGGCTCTTCCAGGAATTCGACACCGGCGGCCAGCATCGCCGCGTGGTCGCGGTGGAAGTCGTCGGTGTTGAGGAAGAAGCCGACGCGGCCGCCGGTCTGGTTGCCGATGCGGCTGCGCTGCTCGTCGTTGCTGGCGCGGGCCAGCAGCAGGGCGGCGGCGCTGCCATCGGTCGGCCCGACCACCACCCAGCGCTTGCTGCCCTGGTCGATGTCGTCCAGTAGCTGGAAGCCGAGCTTGCCGGTGTACCAGGCGATGGCTTCGTCGTAATCGGCCACCACGAGGGTGGTCAGGGCAATGCGCCGGTTCATGCCGACAGCGCTGCCTGCTGCGCGGCCAGCAGCTCGGTCACGCCCTTTTCGGCCAGGCCCAGCAGCGCATCCAGTTCGTCACGGCGGAAGGCATGGCCTTCGGCAGTGCCCTGCAGTTCGATGAAACCGCCGCCGTCGTTCATCACCACGTTCATGTCGGTGTCGCAGTCGCTGTCTTCGGCGTAATCCAGGTCCAGCACCGGGGTGCCGCGGTAGACGCCGACCGATACCGCCGCCACCGCGCCGAGGATCGGGTTGCGCTTGATGTCACCGCGCTTCATCAGCACGTTCACCGCGTCGACCAGGGCCACGTAGGCGCCGGTGATGGCAGCAGTACGGGTGCCACCGTCGGCCTGCAGCACGTCGCAATCGAGGGTGATGGTGCGTTCGCCCAGTGCGTTGCGGTCCACGCAGGCACGCAGGCTGCGGCCGATCAGGCGCTGGATCTCCAGCGTGCGGCCGCCCTGCTTGCCGCGTGCGGCTTCGCGGTCGCTGCGGGTGTGGGTGGCGCGCGGCAGCATGCCGTACTCGGCGGTCACCCAGCCTTCGCCCTTGCCACGCAGGAAGCCCGGCACCCGGTTCTCGATGCTGGCCGTGCACAGCACGCGGGTTTCACCGAAGCAGACCAGCACCGAACCTTCGGCGTGACGGGTGAAACCGCGCTGGATGACGACCGGGCGCAGCTGATCGGGCTGACGGCCACTGGGGCGGAAATCGGACATGGGGCAGGTTCCGTAGGAAAAGGGAGTACGCCACCATCCCCGCGGCCTTCACGGGGCGGGGAAAGGGGCTCAAAAGAGACCGCTAGGGTACCATTCCCCCTTTGCAAGCACCGGAAACATCCATGATTCGAAGCATGACGGCCTATGCCGGCGGCGAGCGCTCCACTACGTGGGGAACGCTGGGCTGCGAGCTGCGCTCGGTCAACCACCGGTTCCTGGAAGTGGGCACCCGCCTGCCCGAGGAACTGCGCGCATTGGAACCGCAGCTGCGCGAGCGCATTTCCGCGCGCCTGAGCCGTGGCAAGCTGGATCTGGTGATGCGCCTGCGCGCGCCGGAATCGGCCGCCAGCCTGCAGGTCAACGAGGTGCTGCTGGGCCAGCTGGGCCAGCTGGCACACCGGCTGACCTCCGATTTCCCCAACCTGCAGGTCAGCTTCACCGACCTGCTGCAGCTGCCGGGCGTGACCCAGGGCGAGGCCACCGATGCCGCGGCCCTGCAGGTTGAAGCACTGGCGCTGCTGGACCAGGTACTGGACGGCTTCATCGCCGCCCGCGAGCGTGAAGGCAATACGCTGGCCACCGCCATCGCCGAGCGCGTGGATGCCATCGAGCGCATCGCCGCCGAGGTCCGTACGCTGATTCCGGCCATTCGCGACGGCCAGCGCGCCAAGCTCGCCGCCCGCCTGGCCGACCTGCCGCATCCGGTGGATCCGGGCCGCGCCGAGCAGGAGCTGGTGATGTGGCTGCAGAAGCTGGACGTGGACGAGGAGCTGGACCGCCTGTCCAGCCACATCGTCGAGATCCGCCGCGTGCTCAAGCAGCGCGAGCCGGTCGGCCGCCGCCTGGACTTCCTGCTGCAGGAGTTCAACCGTGAGGCCAATACGCTGGGCTCGAAGTCGGTGGACAGCCGCACGTCCAATGCCGCCGTTGAACTGAAGGTGCTGATCGACCAGATCCGCGAGCAGGTGCAGAACATCGAATGAGCATTTCCACGCCCCCGGCCGCGATCGCACGCGGCACGCTGTACATCGTTGCCGCGCCCTCCGGCGCCGGCAAGAGCAGCATCGTCAACGCCACCCTGGCGCGCGACCCGCAGATCGCCCTGTCGATCTCGTTCACCTCGCGGGCCATGCGCCCGGGTGAAGTGAACGGCCAGCACTACCACTTCGTCAGCGCGGAAAAGTTCGAGGAGATGATCGCTGCCGGCGACTTCTTCGAACATGCCTGGGTGCATGGCGACTGGAAGGGCACCGCCCGGCAGTCGGTGGAGCCGCAGCTGAACGCCGGCCAGGACGTGCTGCTGGAGATCGACTGGCAGGGCGCGCAGCAGGTGCGCCAGCTGGTGCCGGGCACGGTGACGGTGTTCATCCTGCCGCCGTCCAAGCAGGCCCTGCAGGACCGCATGCGCAAGCGCGGCCAGGACAGCGAGGCGGTCATCGCCCAGCGCCTGGGTGCTGCCCGCGATGAAATGCTGCACTTCAACGAGTTCGACTACGTCATCGTCAATGAAGTGTTCGACACCGCCGTGGACGAACTGTGCGCGATCTTCACCGCCAGCCGCCTGCGCCGGGACGCCCAGAAGGTCCGCCATGCCGGCCTGATCCAGGCCCTGTTGACCCCGGATGCGAGTTCAACTGATTGATTCCTAAAGGGTCCGGTGGGGGTTGGCTTGATTTTGTCCAGCCCCTGCCAGTACACTCCGTCCCCTTTCCCTCATTCGACTGAGCGGCCGACCGGTCGCCGGGAGCCCGTATGGCCCGCATTACCGTAGAAGATTGCCTGGAAGTCGTTAACAACCGTTTCGAGCTGGTGATGATGGCCTCCAAGCGCGCCCGTCAGCTCGCCAATGGCGTGCAGGCCACGCTGGACAACAGCGAGACCGAGGACAAGCCGACCGTGCTGGCACTGCGCGAGATCGCTGCCCGCAAGATCGACAACGCGCTGATCGACGAAGTCGAGAAGGCCGAGCGTGAGCGCGCCGAGCGCGAAGCACTGGAGTGGGCCGCCGCTGAAGTGGTCGCCGACGAAGACATGTCCAAGAACGACGATTGATCGCATCGATCAACGTCATCGCTGGATACGCCGAACAGCCCGCCCCGTGCGGGCTGTTTCGCATTCAGGGTTTGCCGTAAACGTCGCGCTGGCATAGGCTTTGGCCATGAACCCAGGCCCCACTGCCAAGGTCGCCGCAGTCCCCGCTGCCGCCGTACCCGATTACGTCCTCCAGCTCGAACGCGCCGCCCACTACCTGCCGCCCGAGCAGCTGCCGCTGCTGCGCCGCGCGTGGGAAGTCGGTGCCTCCGCGCACGCTGGGCAGACGCGCAAGTCGGGCGAGCCCTACATCACCCATCCGGTGGCCGTGGCCCAGGTGCTGGCCGAGCTCGGCCTGGACGTGGAAGCGCTGATCGCCGCGATCCTGCACGACACCATCGAAGACACCCCGCTGACCCGCGAGGCGCTGTCGGCCGAGTTCGGTGAAGCGGTGGCCGAGCTGGTGGACGGCGTCACCAAGCTGGACAAGCTGAAGTTCCGCGACCGCCAGGAAGCGGCTGCCGAGAGCTTCCGCAAGATGCTGCTGGCGATGTCACGCGACCTGCGCGTGATCATGATCAAGCTGGCCGACCGCCTGCACAACATGCGCACGCTGGGCGCGCAGAGCCGTGAAGCACGGGGCCGCATCGCCCGCGAGACGCTGGAGATCTACGCCCCGATCGCGCAGCGGCTGGGCATGAGCCTGGTCAAGAGCGAACTGCAGAACCTCGGCTTCAAGGCGCTGTACCCGTGGCGCCATGCGATCCTGGAAAAGCACATCCGCAGCCAGCCGGTGGTGCGCCGCGAGGCGCTGGCACAGGTTGAAGTGCAGCTGTCGCAGCGCCTGGCCAAGGAAGGCATCGAGCACCGCCTGGTCAGCCGCATCAAGACCCCGTGGAGCATCTACAACAAGATGCGCGACGAGAACAAATCCTTCGACCAGGTGATGGACGTGTTCGGCTTCCGCCTGGTCGTGCGCGGCGTGCCGCAGTGCTACCACTCGCTGGGCGCAGTGCATGCCGCATTCAAGCCGCTGGATGGGCGCTTCCGCGATTTCATCGCGATCCCCAAGGCCAACGGTTACCAGTCGCTGCACACGGTGCTGTTCGGCCCGTATGGTTCGCCGATCGAAGTGCAGATCCGTACCGAAGAGATGGACCTGATCGCCGAGCGCGGCGTGGCGGCGCACTGGACCTACAAGTTCGGCGGCGATTCGCCCAACAGCGCGCAGAGCCGCGCGCACGCCTGGATCGTCGAACTGATCGATTCGCAGCGTGCCGCTGGTTCGTCGCTGGAGTTCCTCGACAACGTCAAGGTCGACCTGTTCCCGGACGAGGTCTACCTGTTCACGCCGAAGGGCAAGATCCTGGCGCTGCCGCGCAATTCCACCGCGCTCGACTTCGCCTACGCCGTGCATACCGATGTCGGCAACATGGCGGTGGCCTCGCGTGTGGACAAGAAACTGGTGCCGCTGCGTACCAAGCTGGTGTCGGGGCAGTCGGTGGAGATCATCACCGCGCGCTCGGCCACGCCCAAGCCGCAGTGGCTGGAGTTCGTCGTCACCAGCAAGGCACGCACCGCCATCCGCCACCAGCTCAAGCAGCTGGAGCACGAAGATGCCGTGCAGCTGGGCCACCGCATGCTCGACCGCGCGCTGGAGGCCATGGACAGCTCGCTGGAGCGCCTGCCCAAGGGCCGCCTGGATGCCTTCCTGGCCGAACACCGGTTCCCACGCCTGGAGGCCCTGCTGGCCGAAGTCGCGCTGGGCAACTGGATGCCGACCCAGGCCGCGCAGGCATTGATGGCCTACGCCGAACTGCGCGGCGGCGCGCATTCGCGCCACAGCTCGCAGGAAAAGATCCTGATCAATGGCAGCGAGCGTGGCGTGGTCACCTTCGCCGGCTGCTGCCAGCCGATTCCGGGCGACGACATCATGGGCTACCACACCGCCGGCAAGGGCATCGTGGTGCACCGCATGGACTGCCCGAACCTGGCAGAGCTGCGCAAGTCGCCCGAGCGCTGGGTGCTGATCGGCTGGGATACCACCGTATCCGGCGACTACGACACCTCGCTGGTGGTGGAAGTGGAGAACGGTACCGGCGTGCTCGCGCAGCTGGCCGCGGCGATCGCGCAGAGCCATTCCAACATCGAGCGCGTGGATTACCTGGACCGCGACTTCAACGCCGCGGTGCTGGCGTTCAACATCCAGGTACGCGACCGCAACCACCTGGCTGAAGTGATGCGTCGCCTGCGCCGCCTCTCGGTCGTGCAGGCCGTTCGCCGCCAGTAGCTCCACGCCATGCGTGGATGATTCCCGGTAGCGCCGGGCCATGCCCGGCGAGCGCGCAGCGCGGCATGAATCAAATGCCGCCGGGCATGGCCCGG
>NZ_JBHZOP010000161.1:0-1032 GCF_042787595.1 Stenotrophomonas sp. YIM B13575
GACGTGGCCATCCGCAATGCCAACGACGGCATCTCGCTGGCCCAGGTCGCCGAAGGTTCGCTGACCGAAATCGGCAACAACCTGCAGCGCGTCCGCGAGCTGTCGGTGCAGGCCGCCAACGCCACCAACTCCGATAGTGACCGCAAGGCGCTGCAGGCCGAAGTCACTCAGCTGGTCTCGGAAATCGACCGCGTCGCCAAGCAGTCCGAGTTCAACGGCACCAAGCTGCTGGATGGCACCTTCTCCAGCCAGCTGTTCCAGGTCGGCGCCAACGCCGGTCAGGCCATCGCCATCGACAAGGTAGTCGACGCAAAGACAGCCTCGCTGGGCAACTCCACCTTCGCGGTGGCCTACAAAGGCACCGCGCTGGATAATGCTGCCACCGCTGCCGTGAACGAGGACTTGGCCACCGCTGACACCAAGTTTACCGGTCTGCAGGTGTCGGTCACCCCGAAGGGTGGCACGGCCACCGCCATCAACATCGGTGACATCTCGGTCAAGGCCGGAGAGTCCATTTCCAAGGCTACTGCCGCCGCCATCAATGCGAAACTGGGCGAAACCGGCGTCATGGCCAGCGTGGACAAGGGCGTTATCAGCCTGTCGTCGGTGAAAGACAGCCAGACCTTCGCACTGGCCGCCGGCGGCCCGGCCACCGCCGGCGCTACCGCCGTCGCTGCCGATTTCGCCAACATCGGCCTTGACGAGAGCAGCACAAACGGCGGCACCATGACCGGCGTGACTGCTAGCGTGCTGTCGTCGGTGAACATCTCCACAGTGGAAGGTGCACAGAAGGCGCTGGAGATCGTCGACAACTCGTTGAACTCGATCAACAGCACCCGCGCCGACCTCGGTGCGATCCAGAACCGCTTCACCTCGGTGGTGGCCAACCTGCAGACCTCGTCGGAGAATCTGTCGGCGTCGCGCAGCCGCATCAAGGACACCGATTTCGCCAAGGAAACCGCTGAGCTGACCCGCACCCAGATCCTGCAGCAGGCCGGTACGGCCATGCTGGCCCAGGCCAACCAGGTGCCG
>NZ_JBHZOP010000162.1:0-9737 GCF_042787595.1 Stenotrophomonas sp. YIM B13575
CCGCAGGTAGCGCCGGGCCATGCCCGGCGAGCGCAGCGGCCTGCATCAGCGGCCACAATGCCTGACAGGACAGGCGCCGGGCACGGCCCGGCGCTACCGGAAAAGGGCAGGTCACATTCCGCACGCGCCTCCGTCATGGGACACAATCCCTGCAGGAGCCCGCCGCCATGACGACCTTCGCCGCAAGCATCGACGACACACTGCACCGCGAACTGCCGGCCGCCAGCGGCGGCTGCCAGCATGCCTATGGGCGCATCGTGCTGGCCTGCCAGAACACGGTCACCGCCATTGCCCTGGCCATCACCGGCGACCGCCAGGCCAGCGAGGACATCGCCCAGGAAGCGTTCGTGAAGGGATGGCAGCAGCTGCACCAGCTGCGCAGCGCGAGCAGCTTCCTGCCCTGGCTGCGGCAGATCACCCGCAACCTCGCCCGTGACTGGCTGCGCGCGCAACGTGGCCGACCGCTGAGCGGCGAGGCTGCCGAAGTGGCATTGACCATGGCAGCGGATCCGGCCCCCGGCGCGGCCGATCGCCTGCAACGGCTGGAAGAGGAAATCGCTGCCGAAGACATCATCTCCGCCCTGCCCGCCGACAGCCGCGAAGTACTGCTGCTGTATTACCGCGAGGGCCAGCATTCGCAGCAGGTCGCTGACCTGCTCGGGCTCAGCGACGCGGCAGTACGCAAGCGCCTGTCACGCGCCCGTGCGCAGGTGCGCGAGGGCCTGCTGCAGCGCTTCGGCGAATTCGCACGCAGCAGTGCACCCAGTGCTGCGTTCGCAACGGCGGTGGTGTCGATGCTGATGATCGCCGCGCCCGGCACCGCCAGCGCAGCGATCCTGCTGGGAACCGGCGTCGGCATCGGCGGCAGCAAGCTCGGACTCGGTGGCGCCAGTGCCGCCGGCGGTACCGCGATGGGCACGTTGACCGCAACGCTGGGCCAGCTGCAGATGCTGCCTGCGTCAAGCTGGGCCGCGATCATCGGCGGCGTCGTCGGTGGTGCGCTCGGCAGCTATCTCGGCGGCCGTTTCCTGCTGTCGTACGCCGAGACCGGCGCCGAGCAGGTGCAGGTTCGCCGCTTCGTCAATGTCAGCACGGGCACGAGCCTGGGCTGGTGCCTGGCCATCCTGTTTACCGTGCTGCTGCAGGCGCCGATGTGGGCGCAGCTGCTGGTGCTGGCACTGGGCCTGGTCGTAGTCAACTACCAGTGCCTGGTGACACTGCGGCGTATCATGGCGCCGCTGCTCGCGCGTGATGCAGCCCGGCGTGGGCGTCACGGGATCAACTGGAAGTACGAGTCCATGTACGGCCTGACCGGCATGATGGCAGTGAACCTGATGGTCATCGGTGCCCTGGCCTACACGACGACGCTCAGCGGCCGCCTGTAACGGACAACGCCGGCATCACGCCGGCGTTGTCGTCGATCACTGCAGTGAAAATCAGCGCTGCGGCTTCGGCGCGGCGCCGTCACGCGGGCCGCCGTGGCGCGGGCCACCGTGCATCGGGCCCTTGGCGGCGTCGAACTCGGCCTTGCTCAGCTGCCCATCCTTGTTGGTATCGGCGGCGGCGAACCAGGCGTCACGATGCTGCTTCATGCGCAGCTCGCGGTCGGCCTTGTCCAGGTAACCGTCCTTGTTGAGGTCGAGCTGGTCGAAACGCTCGGCCAGGCGCGGATCGGCCTTGGCTTCCTCACGGCTGATGCGGCCATCCTTGTTCGCGTCCAGCTTGGCCCAGCGCTCGCCACCACGGCCACCGTGGCGGCCATGCTTCCAGCGCGGCAGCTCATCACGCGAGAGCTTGCCGTCCTTGTTCTTGTCCAGCTCATCGAACTTCGCGGCCAGGCGCGGGTTGGCCGCCGCTTCGCTGCGGTCGATGACGCCATCGCCATTGACATCCAGCTTGGCCGGGCGCGGTGCCGGAGCGGTCGGGGCGTCGGCGGCCAAGGCGATACCGGTCGCGGAGGTGCCGAGCAGCAGGGCCAGCAGCAGGGGGGTACGGATCATGGGGTCACTCCTGGGAATGGGATTGGCGTCGGGGTGAACACCTCACCCTCGGAGGACAACAACGCCTGACCACGACCTCGGTTGACGTAGCCGCCGGTTCCATTCATCCGGCGGACAGTCGCCGCCATTGCGACAGGCTGGAGCTATGCTGTGCCCATGGCGAGACACGGCGACAGAGACGACGAACTGCGACTGTTCCAGACCGGCGAGCACCCCTGTGGGTACTGGCCGGACCGGGTCGCGCGCGATCTGGTGCTGGACCCGCAGGACCGTCGCCTCGGCGGGCTGTACCCGCTGGCCCTGAGCTGGGGCTTCCGCCGCAGCGGTGATCTGGTCTATCGCCCGCATTGTGCGAACTGCCACGCCTGCGTCGCCGTGCGCATCCCGGTGGCCCGCTTCGCGCCGGACCGCAGCCAGCGCCGCTGCGCCGCCCGCAATGCCGACCTGGAAGTGCGCATCACCGCAGCCATGCCGCGTGAGGATCTGTTCGAGCTGTACCACCGCTACCTGGTGCATCGTCATGCCAAGGGCGGCATGGACGACCACGGCCCGCACGAGTTCGAGCAGTTCCTGATCGGCAGCTGGTCGCACACGCGCTTCATGGAAATACGCCTGCCCGGCCACGACGGCCAGCCCAGCCAGCTGCTGGGTGTGGCGGTGACCGATGTGACCGAGCACGGGCTGTCGGCGGTCTATACCTTCTTCGACCCCGCCCATGCCGCGCGCGGGCTGGGTACCTTCGCGATCCTGCAGCAACTGGAGTGGGCCCGCCGCGAGGGCCTGCCACACCTGTACCTGGGCTACTGGATACGTGAGCACCAGAAGATGGATTACAAGCGACGCTACCGCCCGCTGGAGGCCTACGACGGCCGCCGCTGGCATGATTTCGATGACGATCTGGACGGACGCTGACAAACCACTGACACCGGGCCGGGTGCACAATACGGCCATGAACGCCAAACCCCTGATCCTCGGCCTGGCCCTGCTCTGTGGCGCCACCGCTCCCGCCTTCGCCACGTCCCCCGCGATGACCGAAAAACCGTCTGCAGCGCTGCGCCTGGCCACCTACAACACCTCGCTGTATTCGGACGAAGCCGGCGGCCTGATCGCCGAACTGGAAGGCGACAGCGAACACGCGCGCAAGATCGCCGCGGTACTGCAGCAGGCGCGCCCCGACCTGGTGCTGCTGAACGAATTCGACTTCGACGACGCCCATCGCGCTGCCGACCTGTTCCAGAAGCGCTACCTGGAAGTGGCCCAGCCCGGTGGCGGCAAGCCGCTGCACTTCGCCTACCGCTACCTGGCACCGGTGAACACCGGCGTGCCCAGCGGCCTGGACCTGGACAACAACGGCATTGTCGGTGGTGAAGGCCGAGGCCGTGGCAACGACGCCTGGGGCTACGGCCTGCACCCGGGCCAGTACGGCATGCTGGTGCTGTCGCGCTACCCGATTGACGAAGCCAAGGTGCGCAGCTTCCAGCTGCTGAAGTGGAGTGCGATGCCCGGCGCGATCCGCCCTGTCGATCCGCGCACCGGCAAGAGCTTCTACAACGACAGCGTCTGGTCGCAGCTGCGGCTGTCGTCGAAGTCGCATTGGGACGTGCCGGTGAAGACCCCGGCCGGCGTGGTGCACGCGCTGGTCTCGCACCCGACACCGCCGGTGTTCGACGGCCCGGAAAAGCGCAACGCCGCACGCAACCACGACGAACTGCGCCTGTGGCAGGAGTACCTGTCCAAGGGTGACAAGCCGTGGCTGTGCGACGACAAGGGTCAGTGCGGCGGCCTGGCCCAGGAGGCACGCTTTGTCATCCTCGGCGACCTCAACAACGATCCGGTCGATGGCGATGGCCGCCACGAGGCCATCGTCGAACTGATCGAGAACGCCCGCGTGCTGCGCTACCCCACCCCGCGCAGCGTCGGCGCCGAGCAGACCAGCCTGGCCTATGCGGCCAAGGGCATCACCCGCAAGGGCGCACCGTTCCATGCCACCGGCGATTTCGGCCCGAAGTCCGGCACCATGCGCCTGGACTACGTGCTGCCCTCGACCGGCTTCGAATACGTCGGCAGCGGCGTGTTCTGGCCGGCCAATGAAAGTGCCGAAGCGAAGATCGCCGACGGCAGCGACCACCATTTGGTGTGGGTGGACGTGAAGCCGTAAGTCGGTGTTGATGGGGTACCGACCAACGGTCGGTACCCACCGGAAATCTGTATCGACCAACGGTCGGTGCCCACTGGAAATCTGTATCGACCAACGGTCGGTACCCACTGGAAATCTGTATCGACCAACGGTCGGTACCCACTGGAAATCTGTACCGACCAACGGTCGGTACCCACCGGAATGTGGCCGCCGGGCATGGCCCGGCGCTACCGGTTACGGGCGCAGTTCGACGCCGATGGCCTCGGCCGCATCGCGGGCGATGGCACGCGCCTCTTCAATGGTTTCCGCGCGCGCCAGAGTCACACCAACGCGGCGATGGCCATGCACGCTGGGCTTGCCGAACAGGCGCACGGCGGTGTCCGGCACCTGCAGCGCGGCGGCCACGTTGTTGAAGTACGGCACGCCCTCGCCATGTGCCAGCAGCGCGCACGAGGCCGATGCGCCACTCTGGCGGATCAGCGGGATCGGCAGGCCGAGGATGGCCCGCGCATGCAGCGCGAACTCGCTGAGTTCCTGCGATACCAGCGTCACCAGACCGGTGTCATGCGGACGCGGCGATACTTCGCTGAACCAGACCTCGTCGCCCTTCACGAACAGCTCGACACCGAACAGGCCCCAGCCACCGAGGTCGTCGGTGATCGCGCGCGAGATCTCCTCGGCACGCGCCAGTGCCTTGTCCGACATCGGCTGCGGCTGCCAGCTTTCGCGATAGTCGCCATCCTTCTGCAGGTGCCCGATCGGCGCGCAGAACGAGGTGCCACCGGCGTGGCGTACGGTGAGCAGGGTGATCTCGTAATCGAAGTCGATGAAACCCTCGACGATGCAGCGCCCGGCACCGGCACGGCCGCCGGTCTGCGCGTACTCCCAGGCCGGGGCGATGTCCGCCTCGCTGCGCAGCGTGCTCTGGCCCTTGCCCGAGGACGACATCACCGGCTTGACCACGCACGGCAGGCCGATCGCAGCCACGGCGTCGCGGTACTCGGCCTCGGTATCGACAAAGCGGTACGGCGAGGTCGGCAGGCCCAGCGTCTCGGCGGCCAGGCGGCGGATGCCCTCACGGTCCATGGTCAGGCGCGCCGCACGCGCAGTCGGAATCACCCGCAGGCCCTGCTCCTGTTCCAGCTGCACCAGGGTCTCGGTATGGATCGCCTCGATCTCCGGCACCACCAGGTGCGGCTGTTCCTGCGCGATCAACTGGCGCAGGGCCATCGCATCCAGCATGTCGATCACGTGCGAGCGGTGTGCCACCTGCATGGCCGGGGCATCGGTGTAACGGTCGGCGGCAATCACTTCCACGCCCAGCCGCTGCAGCTCGATGGCCACCTCCTTGCCAAGTTCACCCGAGCCCAGCAGCAGCACGCGGGTGGCGGAGGGGGACAGCGGGGTTCCAAGCTTGGCCATGGCGGGGTTCCAGCAGCAATGTGAAGGCGGGTGGGCATTCTATCCGGTCCAGCCGCAGCGCTTGAGGAAGCCCAGCCGACGAACGGTAGTCCGCATGTGATATCACTTTGATATCTTCATTTCGAACCCTCAAGGACGTACCGCCATGAAAGAGAAGTCGCTGTCCTCCCTCAACGGCCTCGGCGCGCTTGCCGGGTCCCTGGTCGTGGCCCTCGCCGGCGGCGCCCTGTTCGTGGCCGGGGTCGCGGCGAAGGCCAGCACCGGCTCGCCCAACGTGCTGCTGCTCCTGACCGGACTGCTGATCGGCGCGCTGGCCCTGGTCGCACTGGCCGGCCTGTACACCGTGCAGCCCAACCAGGCGGCGGTGGTCAGCCTGTTCGGCAAGTACGTAGGCACCGTCAAGGACAACGGCCTGCGCTGGAACAATCCCTTCTTCAGCAAGCGCCGCGTGAGCCAGCGCGTGCGCAATTTCGAGAGCGGCAAGCTGAAGGTCAACGAGCTGGACGGCAGTCCGATCGAGATCGCCGCGGTGATCGTCTGGCAGGTGGTCGACGCCTCCGAAGCGGTCTACAACGTGGACGACTACGAGAGCTTCGTGCACATCCAGTCCGAATCGGCGCTGCGCGCGATGGCCACCAGCTACCCCTACGACCAGCACGAGGACGGCCAGCTGGCACTGCGCAGCCACGCCAGCGAGATCTCCCAGCACCTGAAGAACGAACTGGCCGAGCGCCTGGCCGATGCCGGCGTGCAGGTGATCGATGCGCGCATCAGCCACCTCGCCTACGCCGCTGAAATCGCCCAGGCGATGCTGCAGCGGCAGCAGGCCAATGCGGTCATCGCCGCACGCACGCGCATCGTTGCCGGAGCGGTCGGCATGGTCGAGATGGCGCTGGCCGAACTGCAGAAGAACGGCGTGGTGCAGCTGGACGAGGAGCGCAAGGCGCACATGGTCAGCAACCTGTTGACCGTGCTGTGCTCGGACCGCGGCACGCAGCCGGTCGTCAACACCGGCTCGCTGTACTGAGCCACCCTCGCAACGGGGCGCCCCACCGCCCCGCCAGGAGTCTGCATGAGCGAGAAAAAAGCCTATCCGCTGCGCATCAACGCCGAGGTCCTGGCGGCCGCACAGCGCTGGGCGGACGATGAACTGCGCAGCCTCAACGCGCAGATCGAATACGTGCTGCGCGACGCACTGCGCAAGGCAGGACGCCTGCCGAAACCCAAGCCATCGCCGGAGGACAAGGAATGAGCAAGCGCTGGAGCTACCTGACCGTCGAGGTCAAGACCACCATGATGGGCCTGCAGAAAGCCGACGACATCCAGGCCGAACTCAGCCGCCAGGGCCAGCTGGGCTGGGAACTGGTCAACATCATCATCCCGGCGCCGATGCGCCCGGCCCTGCTGGTCTTCAAGAAGGAGCTGTGACCATGAGCGCACGCCGTTCGTTGCTGGCTGTTTCCCTCGCCCTGTTGTCCGCCAGTGCAGCTGCGGGTGAACCGCAGCAGGTTGCAGCACGCCTGCTCGATCACCTGCAGGCCGGGCGGATCGCCGACGCCGAAGCCATGCTGACCCCACAGATGGCCGCGGCCGTGCCTGCCGACAAGCTGCAGGGCCTGTGGCAATCGCTGGGTGAACTGAAGCAGCGCGGGCCGGCGCACAGCAGCGAGCAGCAGGGCCTGCACCTGGTCGACGTCCCCCTGCAGTTCGCCAGTGGCGCGGTGATCGCGCAGGTGGCGGTAAACGCGCAGGACAAAGTGGCGGGGCTGCTGCTACGCCCGGCCCCGGCCGCAAAGGCACCGCCACCGCCGTCCGACGCGAACTACAGCGAAGCCGATTTCAGCGTACCGCAGGCGCGCGGCGCACTGCCCGGCACGCTGTCCCTGCCCAAGGGCAAAGGACCGTTCCCGGCCGTAGTGCTGGTGCATGGTTCTGGCCCGCAGGATCGCGACGAAACCATCGGCGGCAACCGCCCGTTCCTGGACATCGCGCGCGGCCTGGCCGCACACGGCATCGCAGTGCTGCGCTACGACAAGCGCACCCATGCCCGCCCGCAGGATTTCCAGAGCGGCAACTTCAACGTTGATGACGAGACCACTGACGACGCCGTCGCCGCGTTGGGCGCATTGGCGGCGGCCCCACGCATCGACGGCAAGCGGATCTTCGTGCTCGGCCACAGCCAGGGCGGCATGCTCGCCCCGCGCATCGCCAGCCGCTGGCCACAGGCGCGCGGCGCGATCCTGTGGGCCGCGCCGGCGCGCACGTTGCTTGAGCTGCTGCCGGAGCAGAACCGCTACCTGCTGTCGCTGGACGGCTCGATCAGTGCGCCTGAGCAGGCGTTCCTGGACAAGCTGGCGGCGCAGATCGCCGCCGCCCGCAGCGACACGCCTGCAGCCGCCAGCGAACTGCCACTGGGCGTGCCGCAGACGTTCTGGAAAAGCATCGAAGCGGTGAACGCACGGGGCGATGCGGTGGCGCTGAAAAAACCACTGCTGATGCTGCACGGCGGCCGCGACTTCCAGGTACCGGAAACGGATTGGGCACTGTGGAAAACAGCCTTGGCCGAGCGCAAGGATGTGCAATGGAAGGTCTACCCTGCCCTCAACCATATCGGCATCGCTGGCAGCGGCTCCAGTTCATTGAAGGAATACGCGCAGCCGGGCCACGTCGATGGGCAGCTGATCGATGACGTCGCGCGTTGGGTGGAGTCGCAACGATGAGCGGCAGTGATGCACGTCCGTTCGACGTCGCCGAAAGCTCCTCGCTGCGGGTGCTGTGGGTGCTGCTGCCACTGCTGGCGGTACTGGGCGTCGGCATCTGGTCGCAGCTGCACGACAGCCGCACCGACGCTCCCTGGATGGAGGTCACGCTGTCGCCCCCGTTTTTCCTGATGGGTGGCAGCGCGGCATGGAGCCTGGCGGTGATCGTGCTGATGGGCGTCGGCCTGGGCTGGGCGTTTTTCCGCCGCCGGGTGGAGCTGGCAGATAACGTACTGGACGTGCGTTCGACGCTGTACCGCCGCCGCACCCCGGTGGCCGACCTGCTGCTGGACCAGGCCGAGGTGGTCGACCTCGGCCGTGATCGCCGCTACGGCATCCGCTTCAAGACCAACGGCTACAGCATGCCCGGCTTCTACTCCGGGCACTTCCGCCTGCAGGGCGGCGGCAAGGGCTTTGCCCTGGTCACCGACCGCGCGCGCACGCTGGTGATTCCGGTGCGCGGCGGCAGCACCCTGCTGCTCAGCCTGGAGCGCCCGCAGGCCCTGCTGGAGGCGCTGCGCAAGGTGGCCGCCACGGCGCCACGGCAGTAAGCTGGGTCGATGCACCGCACCACTCCACTGTTGATCAACACCGAGACCGTCGAACTGTGGCCAGCGCCGCTGCTGCGCGCGCGCAGCAATCTCGACGCCCGCCTGCTGGCGCGTGCGCAATGGGTATTGCGGCGCAAGCAGGATGGCCGCTACCTGGCGGCGATACTGGCGCACGGCGTGCACTCGCTGGTGCCGCGCCTGCCGCGCGAACCGGGCGTGGAGGAAGCGCTGGCGTTGCTGGATGGCGCGCGATCACGGCCGTTCGGCACTGCACTGGAAGTGCAGTGGCTGCCACTGGCCGGCCTGCAGCAGCGCCTGCAACAGCTGGGCCTGGATGCAAAGCGCTATGCGCAGGACAGCGGGCTGGCACTGGAGGCAGAGCCCTGCCTGCTGCACTTCGCCGGACGTGACCGCTTCGCGCGCCCCTTGTGGCTGCGTCGCGGCGCCGCGCAGGGTTGGCGACGGATGCGCCTGCACGCCGCGCGGGATGGCATTGCACTGGACGCGATCTCCGGCTTCCGCAGCCATGCGTATCAGCTCGGCATTTTCGAGCGCAAGCTGGCGCGCGGGCAGAGCGTGCCGCAGATCCTGCAGGTCAATGCCGCGCCCGGCTTCAGCGAACACCACAGCGGTCACGCGCTGGATATCGGCACACCGGGGGACGCGCCGGCAGAAGAGACCTTCGAAGCGACGGCCGCGTTTGCGTGGCTGCAGGCCAATGCGGGAACGCACGGGTTCCATCTGAGCTATCCGCGCGACAACCCGCATGGGATCGTCTACGAGCCGTGGCACTGGTGCTGGAAACCGGCCAACGGCTGAGCCCCTCGTGGCGAAGGCCTGGAGCAGTCCGTGCATGGCCGCGGGGGGG
>NZ_JBHZOP010000163.1:0-11164 GCF_042787595.1 Stenotrophomonas sp. YIM B13575
CGCTGGCGAGGATGCGGGCGCGACGTTGAGCGGGGCGGCTTCATCCACGCATGGCGTGGATCTACTGACTAGACGACACCGGCGATGTACCTGGCGCTGGCGAGGATGCGGGCGGGGCGTTGAGCGGGGCGGCTTCATCCACGCATGGCGTGGATCTACATAACCGGGTCGGGGTCACACCACCCCGGCGATGTACCTGGCGCTGTCGCACATACGCAGCGCCAGGCGCATCGCCGGTGCAGACGGGCCGGTCTCCAACTCCGACCGGCCCTGATCGCGGCCGCACCCCCGCAGGCGCTGGCCGCCATCCACACACGTGCCGCCGTCAGGCGGCTTCGGACACCTTCACTTCGCGACGGGCGCGCACGGCAGCCGCCAGCCGCTCCAGCACCGTCACGGTGGTATCCCAGTCGATGCAGCCATCGGTGATGCTCTGGCCGTAGACCAGCGGCTGGCCTTCGACCAGCTCCTGGCGGCCACCGACCAGATGGCTTTCAACCATCACACCGACGATGCGCTGCTCGCCGTCTTCCAGCTGGGTGGCGATGTCTTCGATCACCTTCGGCTGGTTTTCGTGGTTCTTCAGGCTGTTGGCGTGGCTGGCGTCGATCATCAGGCGCATCGGCAGCTTGGCCTTGGCCAGCGCCTGGCAGGCTTCGGCGACGCTGGCCGCGTCGTAGTTCGGCTGTTTGCCACCACGCAGGATCACATGGCAGTCCGGGTTGCCGGTGGTGGAGACAATGGCCGTGCCGCCCTGCTTGGTGACCGACAGGAAGTGATGCGGGTTCGAGGCCGCGCCCACGGCATCGGCGGCGATCTTGACGTTGCCATCAGTGCCGTTCTTGAAGCCGACCGGGCACGACAGCCCCGACGCAAGTTCGCGATGCACCTGGCTTTCGGTGGTGCGTGCACCAATCGCGCCCCAGGCCACCAGGTCGGCGATGTACTGCGGCGAGATCACGTCGAGGAACTCGACACCGGCAGGCAGGCCGAGCTTGTTGATGTCGCGCAGCAGGCCACGGGCGATGCGCAGGCCCTTGTCGATCTTGAAGCTACCATCCAGGTCCGGATCGTTGATCAGGCCCTTCCAGCCCACCGTGGTACGCGGCTTTTCGAAGTACACGCGCATGACGATCTCCAATTCGCCGGCCAGCGCGTCGCGCAGCGGCTTCAGGCGCTGTGCGTACTCGATGGCGGCCTTCGGGTCGTGGATCGAGCATGGCCCGACCACCACGGCCAGGCGGTCGTCGCGGCCATGCAGGATCTGGTGCAGGGCCGCGCGCGAGGCGCTGACGGTGTCGGAGGCTTCGTCATCGCAGGGCAGCATCGCCAGCAGCTGGGCAGGCGGTGTCAGCGGTTCGATGGTGCGGATACGCAGGTCGTCGGTGTGCGGGGGCATGGTGGGGGTCTCTACGGAACGTTGGGGGTCCGCAGCGTGGCGACATGAAAAAAGCCGCCAGGTTCGCTGGCGGCTTTCGGGAATGCGTCTGAAGCTTTCTTCAGGGTGAGCGCAATCCTTCCTCCGCCGGGGGCTTCGGAAAGTAATACCAATAAAAGCTGGCGTGGGTTGCGTTCATGGGATCTATTGATAACACAGGGTTTTGGCAGGTGCCAACTGTTTCATCCGCAACTGCGGGCGCGGTTCAGCGGACTATCGGCCGCCATGCACTTCCACGTCCAGCAGCAACGTTTCGTGGATGTCCACCCAGCGCTCCACTACCCGGTCCAGTTCCTGCCGGGCCTCATCCAGCTGTTCGGGGTTGAGCATGGACCTGGCCGTATACAGATCGGACACCAGCTGCCGCAGGGTGGCTTCCTGGATGGCGACCACCGGCCCTTCCAGGCCGGGTACCTGCAGCGCAGGACTGCTGCCCAGCGCTCCGTACAACGTCACCTGGATCTTGCTCTGCATGCTCGACTTCCCTGCGAATGGATACGGCCGAGCGCCATCTTTACCCGGAATGGATGACACGCGCATGTGCCACCGCAGGCCGAATTACAGCGCTGCGAGGTCCGCCAGGTGCTGGGCCATCGCATCCACGGCGCCCACGGCATTGGTGGTGGCGAAGTAGTCATGCCAGCCGGTGGCGCTGATGGCGGCCATCAGCGCATCGGCATCTGCACGGCTGGCGCACTGCCAGACGGCGTAGTACTGCGCGGCGCTGGCATGTGGCACCTCGCTGGCCACGCGGCCCATCGCCAGCGGTGCGATGCATGCAGGGTCGAGTTGCTGCATGCCGGCGCCGATACGGCTGAAGAAGGTGTTGCGTTGTTCGGCGGACAAAGCTCTCCAGGCCGGCGTCGCGGTGTACAGCTCGATGAGGAGGTGGGACATGGGGTCTTCCTTGAGGGTCATGGGGTTGCCGGCCAGCGGCCGGCATCAGCGGGAAACGGGTGAACGGTGCTGCGTTACAGCGAGCGCAGCGCGCGTTTGCGGATGTAGGCGTTGGCGACGCTGTCGTGCGTTGACTGCCACTTCTTGCACACAGTGCGCACCCAGTCGGGTTGGCCCTTGCCGGCGTCGTTGAGCCAGTTGCCCACCGAGTCCTGCACGTAGCGCTCTGGATCATCGGCCAGTGTTTCCAGCAAGGGCAGCACGTGCTCGGGCTGCTGCTTGAACAAGGCAATATGCGTGGCCCAGACACCGCGGGGGCGCAGCGCTTCACAGGCGAAGCGGCGTAGATGTGGCGAAGGCTGCTGCGTCCAGGGTTGCAGCAGGGCGAGCGCCTCCAGTGGCCCGGCGACGATATCGCTGCGCAGCGCCAGCCACGCCCATTCGCGCACACCGAAGTGCGGATCGTCTGCCAGTGGACGCGTCGCCTGCAGCTTGTCGGCCAACGTCGCCTGCGCGTCAGCACCGATCAGATAGCACGCCCACCCCCGCACGGTGTCGGAAGGATGGGCCCGCCAGTGCTGCACGTCGCCCTGCCCTGTCTCGCGCAGCAGCGCTGCGGCCAGGGCCATGCGCTGGGTGATTCCCTTGCCCGCGGCGGCGCGCATGCGCTGTATCGCGGCCGGTGGCAAGGTCGGTGCCACTGCCTGCAGCAACGCCGCGAAGTCCACCGCCAGGCACTCGGCCAGATGCGTGCTGGCGGCGCTGCCCGCATTGAGTGCCTGCAGGCGTGCGGAGGCGATGGCAGTGCTCATGCGCCTGTTTCCTGGCCTGCGTCGGTGTGTCGCCAGACCTTTTCCAACAGCAGCGACAACTGCGCCTGTTCGCTGGAATCAAGACCGTTGAACAGTCCGCCGATCCATTGCGTGTGCTGGTCGAACAACTCATCTGCCAGGCGTCTGCCGCGTGCCGTCAGCACGATCTGCAGACGGCGGCCATCTTCGGCGTCGCTGTGCCGCTGCAGCAGGCCGTCACGCTGCAGGCCATCGAGCAACCCACTGATGGTGGCGCGGGTGACGCCGGCACGTTCGGCCAGCTCGTGCGGCGGCAACATGCCGCCGGCGCCGTGCAGCAGGAACAGCACGACGAAGCGGCCTTCGCTGAGGCCGTGCGGTGCCAGCCGTGCAGCGCAGTCACGGTCGATCGCGCCGGACAAGGCGAGCAGCTGGAAGCACAGGCGCAGCGGGCCCAGGTTTGCGTCGCTACGACGCTCTGCTTCGTTGATGAGGGCAAGGTGTTTGAATTCCAGCACGCGCGTCATTCATTATGATTAGTCGCCTAATCATAGTATGAAAATAGATGTAACGCATAGCGCAGGCGCCTTTACGGCGCCACGATCAGCCTCGCCACAAGGCCGCCGTCTTCACGGTCCAGCAACTGCAGTTCACCGCCGTGACGGTGCGCCGCGTTGGCGGCGACTGCCAGGCCCAGCCCGGCGCCTCCCGTGTCGCGACTGCGCGAAGTTTCGCTGCGCTGAAACGGCTGCAGCAGGCGCTGCCTGTCTGCCGCTGCGATGCCGGGACCGCGATCCAGCACCTCCAGATGCAGCCTCTGTCCCACCCGTGCAACACGCAGCTCCACTGCACCGGCGTAGCGCGCTGCGTTGTCGATCAGATTGTCCAGCGCCCGCCTCAGCAGCAGCGCATCCGCGTGCCACGACAGCTCGGCAGGCAATGTGGCAATGATGACCACCCCACGCCCGCGCGCCGACTGCACGCAGTCGTCCAGCAGGGCCACGATATCCAGCGGCTGCAGCACAGGAGGTTCAAGTTCCCCACGCGCGTAGTCCAGAACCTGCTCGATCATGGCGTTCATGCGTTCGATGTCAGCCACCATGCGCGCTGCCTGCGCTGGCGGCGCGCTGTCGGCACGCAGGCGCAGGCCGGTCAGCGGCGTGCGCAGGTCGTGGGCTACGGCGGCCAGCATCCGGGTCACATCGTGGGCCTGACCGCGCAAGCGTTCGCGCGCCGCGTTCATTGCCGCGGCCAGCACCTGCACCTCGTGCGGCCCTTCCACCGGCAGGGGAGCGCTGGCCTGCAGCGACAGATCCGCACTTGCATCGGCCAGCCGCCGCAGCGGACGCGTCAGGCGCAGCGCCAGCCAGGCGGCCGGCGGCGCCAGCAGCACAGCGCCGGCCAGCAGGGCCAGCAGCACCTGCCGGCGCCACTGCAGCAGCTCGCTGTGGTTGGCGCCCACGACGCTCCACCGCCCATCGGGCTGCTGCACTGCCAGTTCAAAGGCGGGCCAGCGCAGGCCCGGCAGCAGCAGCGCCTGTTCCACCGTGGCGCGCTGCTCGGGCCCGGTTTGCAGCAGCTGCCCCTGCTTGATCACCTGCACCTGTACAACGGCCGGGTCGGGCGTGCGCCGCCAGACCGTGCGCACCCGTGCACGCGGCACCTGCAGCTGCGCGGCTGCCACGGCACTCATCCAATCGTTGTCCACGCCGGCCGGCGCGTTGGCCTGGCTCCAGCGACGCAGGCCCAACGGAGCGGCCGCACGACCGCCCATGACCTGCACGGCGTCAAGCAGACTCATCTGTGGTGCGGCCGGGCTGGGCACCGCCCAGACCACGGCAAAGCTGACCAACTGCGCCACCAGCAGGGTGGACAGGATCAGCAGTGCCACCCAGGTCGCGGTCCGCCAGGGACGCTTCATCGGCGGCTGACCGAGGCGGAGAACCGGTAACCTTGGCCGCGCAGCGTCTGCACCAGTGCTTCGCCGCCAGGCGCGACCTGCGCAAGCTTGCGCCGCAGGCGGCTGATACCCAGATCGACGGCGCGGTCGAACGACTCGCTGGCATCGCCCCGGGTAAACAGCAGCAACTGCTCGCGGCTGAGCACGCGACCGGCGCGCTCGGCCAGCGCGCACAACAGCGCGAACTCGCCGCTGGTGAGGGTGACGTCGGCCCCGGCGGGCGTCAGCAGGCGATGGTGTTCCAGCTGCAGCTGCCAGCCATCGAAGTGCAGCACCGCGGCCTGCGCGCTGTCGGCCTGCTTCTGCACCCGCCGCAGCAGTGCGCGTACCCGTGCCAGCAGTTCGCGCGGGTCAAAGGGCTTGGCCAGGTAGTCATCGGCACCCACTTCCAGGCCGATCACGCGGTCGGGCGTGCTTGCCATCGCACTGAGCATCAGGATCGGGGTGCCACTCGATTGCAGGCGACGGCATACCGACAGTCCATCTTCGCCTGGCATCATCCAGTCCAGCACGATCAGGTCGGTGCCCCGCTGGGCAAGCAGTTCGTCCAGTGCGGCCGCGTGCGCCGCCACCCGTACGTGGTAGCCATGCGCGCGCAGGCAATCGGCAATCGCTTCGCGGATGCTGAGGTCATCGTCGACCACCACGATGTCGGTTGCTGCAGTCATGCGGCGATTATGGCGCGCGTTTGTATCAGGACTGTATCTGCCGATGCCGGAGCGGACATCTGCCGGATACGCGGGGGGGCTGCAATGGCCTCCCCAATGGAGACCTGCACGATGCGAATCCGTACCCTGCTGGCGCTTGCCTGCATGACCACGCCACCGCTGATGGCCGCCCCGGCTGCCCCGCAAACCCATGTACTGCCGATGTGGATGCAGGGCGGGCACCCCGCCGTGGCGGTGCAGTTGGGCGACAGCGTCGAACCGCTACACTTCGTCATCGACAGCGCCGCTGGCGCCACCATAGTGGATGAGGCGACAGCCCGCCGCCGTGGGCTGGAAGATGCGGCCAGTGCCGAGACACGCGTGGAAGGCGCTACCGACCGCAGCACGGTACTGCGGCGCACCCGTAACGCGAGCTGGCACCTGGGCACCTTCGCCTTTGACGCTGCGATGCTGCAGACCGATCTGAGCAGGCTTGCCGGCAGGACTGGCCGCCGCATCGACGGCATTCTCGGCAACGATGTCACCAGCCGCTTCGACACCACCTATGACATCGCCGCGCAGCAGGTGCTGCTGCAGCCGCCCGGATCGCTGGTGCACGATGACGCATGCCTGCGCAATGCCCTGCCCGTGCGCGATGCCAGCATGCAGCGCTTCGGCTTCGTGCAGATGCAGGTGCCCGGTACCGACGTCGAGGTCATTGCGGTTGTCGACACCGGCGCGGCACAGACGGTGCTCAATGCAGCCGCCGCTGCAGCACTCGGTTTTCGCACCGACGGCAGCGACGCACGAGTGACCGTCCGCGCCAAAGGTACGCAGGGCCTCGGCGAACGGGTGGTGGAAACCTGGCTGGCGCCCTTGCCGGGACTGCGCATGGGCAGCTGGGAACACCCGACGCAGGAAGTGCGCATCAGTGAATTGCCGGTGTTTGCCTCGCTGGGACTGAAAGAACGGCCCGCGTTGATTCTGGGCGCTGATGCCATGACAGATACCCGCGTGCAGATCGGCAGCGGCGCCGAGTGGATCTGCCTGCGTCGCAGTGAAAAGCCGCAGCTGCAGGACACTCCCGCAACTGCCCGGTAGTTGCGCAGCGAACACCGATCATCGCCCACAAAAAAACCCCGCCTTGCGGCGGGGTTTTTCATTGCAGCAGGGAAGCGTGCCGACCTGGGTCGGCAGCTACCGGCGCAGCGGGACTTAGAAGTCCATGCCGCCCATGCCACCCATGCCGCCCATGCCACCAGCGCCACCCATGGCCGGCTCGTCCTTCTTCGGAGCGTCGGCAACCATGGCTTCGGTGGTGATCATCAGGCCAGCGATCGAGGCTGCGTTCTGCAGCGCCGAACGGGTCACCTTGGTCGGGTCCAGGATGCCGAACTGCAGCATGTCACCGAACTCGCCGGTGGCGGCGTTGTAGCCGAAGCTGCCGGTGCCTTCCTTGACCTTGTTGACGATGACCGACGGCTCTTCGCCAGCGTTGGCGACGATTTCGCGCAGCGGAGCTTCCATCGCGCGCAGGGCGATCTGGATGCCGTGGTTCTGGTCTTCGTTGGCACCCTTCAGGCCAGCCAGCGCGGAGACCGCACGGACCAGGGCAACGCCGCCGCCCGGAACCACGCCTTCTTCAACGGCCGCACGGGTCGCGTGCAGGGCGTCGTCGACGCGATCCTTCTTTTCCTTCATTTCGATTTCGGTCGAAGCGCCGACCTTGATCACTGCAACGCCACCGGCCAGCTTGGCCACGCGCTCCTGCAGCTTCTCGCGGTCGTAGTCCGAGGAGGTGTCTTCGATCTGGGTCTTGATCTGCGCAACGCGCGAATCGACCGCAGCCTTGTCACCCACGCCATCGATGATGGTGGTGTTTTCCTTGGAAACCTGCACCTTCTTGGCGCGGCCCAGGTCCTTGATGGTGGCCTTTTCCAGCGACAGGCCGACTTCCTCGGAGATCACGGTGCCGCCGGTCAGCACGGCCATGTCTTCCAGCATCGCCTTGCGACGGTCGCCGAAGCCCGGTGCCTTGACGGCCACGACCTTGACGATGCCGCGGATGGTGTTGACCACCAGGGTCGCCAGCGCTTCGCCTTCGACTTCCTCGGCAACGATCAGCAGCGGCTTGCCGGCCTTGGCGACGCCTTCCAGCACCGGCAGCAGGTCACGGACGTTGGAGATCTTCTTGTCGTGCAGCAGGATGTACGGGTCATCCAGGTCAGCGGTCTGCGACTGCTGGTTGTTGATGAAGTACGGGGACAGGTAGCCGCGGTCGAACTGCATGCCCTTGACCACGTCCAGCTCGTTGTCCAGGCCCGAGCCTTCTTCAACGGTGATCACGCCTTCCTTGCCGACTTCCTTCATCGCGTTGGCGATGATCTGGCCGATCGACTCGTCCGAGTTGGCCGAGATCGTGCCGACCTGGGCAATGGCCTTGTCGTCAGCGGTCGGCTTGGAGATGTTCTTCAGCTCGGCGACGGCGGCCACGACGGCCTTGTCGATACCGCGCTTGAGGTCCATCGGGTTCATGCCGGCAGCAACAGCCTTGGCGCCTTCGCGGATCAGGGCCTGGGCCAGCACGGTGGCGGTGGTGGTGCCGTCGCCGGCGTCGTCGTTGGTACGCGACGCGACTTCCTTCACCATCTGCGCGCCCATGTTCTCGAACTTGTCAGCCAGTTCGATTTCCTTGGCGACGGACACGCCGTCCTTGGTGATGGTCGGGGCGCCGAAGCTCTTCTCGAGCACGACGTTGCGGCCCTTCGGGCCCAGGGTGGCCTTGACGGCATTGGCGAGAACGTTGACGCCGCGCACCATGCGCGAACGGGCGTCTTCACCGAAACGAATATCCTTGGCAGCCATTGCAGTTACCTCATTGGTAGCGCCGGGCCATGCCCGGCGGCTGGGTGTTTGGAATCAGGGTATGAAGCAGGTCGCGCCGACGCTCAGCCGATGACGGCGAGCACGTCGTCTTCGCGCAGGACCTTGTACTCGACGCCTTCGCTCTTGTAGGAGCTGCCGGCGTACTGGCCGTAGATGACCTTGTCACCGACCTTCAGCGACGGCGCGCGCACGGTGCCGTTGTCCAGCGGCTTGCCCGGGCCCACGGCCACGACTTCACCCTTGGTGGACTTTTCCTTGGCGGAGTCCGGGATCAGGATGCCACCGGCGGAAACTTCGTCGGCTTCGATCGGCTTGACCACAACGCGGTCGTGCAGCGGCTTGATGCTCATGTGGGACCTCTTAAGTTATTGATTGGTCTGAAAAAGTCCGGCGATGTTAGCACTCGCACCAGGCGACTGCCAGCAACGCGCGTGAAAAAGCCCGACAGGTCGGGAGCACGACAGAGATGGAGACCTCCGGAGGCCTTTCAAGGCCCGCCGCCGAAATTTTTCTGCGGAGACCCGGCGGCGCTCCATTCCTGCGCGGACGCCTTTATAGGGATGCGACGCGGCAAGCCAAGGGGGAAATCGCGGGCATTTGGTGACCGCCGTCTCACTGTCAGATATCTGGCGTTCATTTACGACAAAGTGTCACCAGATCGGCTTTAGGGTGGCCCGGCATTCCCAATCACAAGGAGTAGTCGATGCGATTGCTGTCCCCGCTCGCCGCCGCCTGCCTGCTGGCACTGGCTGCCGCGCCGGCCCAGGCCGAGGTCTTCATCAACGAACTGCACTACGACGACAGCACCGCTGCCGGTGACGTCGGCGAAGCCATCGAAGTGGTCGCCACCGCCGGCGAGGACCTGTCCGGCTACCGCCTGTACCTCTACAACGGCAGCAATCCGTCGGCCGCCACGGTCTACGCCAACAACGCGGTACCGGCGGGAACCGCCGCCAGCTGCGGCAGCGCCACCCTGGCCGTGGTCACCTACCCCACCAACGGCCTGCAGAACGGCCCCAACGACGGCATCGCCCTGGTCGACGCCAGTGGCAAGGTGGTCCAGTTCCTCAGCTACGAGGGCGCGATCACCGCCTCCGGTGGCCCCGCCGCCGGCATGACCAGCCAGAACATTCCGGTTGCCGAAACCAACAGCACCGCGGCGGGCACCTCGCTGCAGCTGACCGGCAGCGGCAGCCAGTACGCGCACTTCACCTGGGCCGAATCGGCCAGGCAGACCTTCGGCAGCTGCAACAACAACCAGACCTTCAGCGGCGGTGGCACCCCGGGCCCGAACACGCCGCCGTCGGTGTCCACCACCACGCCGGCACAGGGCAGCAGCACCTTCCCTGCCGCCGCCGACCTGGAAGTGGTGTTCAGCGAGACGGTCAACCTCGCCAGCGGCGCCTTCGCATTGACCTGCGGCACTTCCGGCAGCGTGCCGCTGACCTGGCCGGCCAGCGGCAGGAGCGTGAAGCTGTCGACCAACACCGCGCTGGTCGCCGGTGAAGCCTGCCGCTTCGACATCCGTGCCGCACGCATCACCGATGCGCAGGGTGCCCGCCCGGCGACCGACAGCCGCATCGCCTTCATCGTGGCCACCACCACCGGCAATCCGGACCCGGGCAATCCCGGCGGCCCGGCGGGCTATTACTCGAAGGTCAACACCAGCAGCCCCAGCCAGCTGCGCTGCTCGCTGCACGCCACCATCAAGGGCCACACCGCGTATCCGTACAGCGGCTCGGGCACCAGCACCTGGACCATCCTGGAGATCGCCGACGAAGATCCGAACAACAGCGGCCGGATCCTCGATGCCTATCGCAACCGCAGCTACACCAAGGTGACCGACCGTGCCGGCAGCGGCGGTGGCCTGAAGTACAACCGCGAGCACACCTGGCCCAATTCGCTGGGCTTTGCCAGCACCACCGGCGACAAGGGCCTGCCGTACGCGCCCTACACCGACACCCACATGCTGTACCTGACCGACGCACAGTGGAACGCCGACCGCGGCAACAAGCCGTTCGGCAAGTGCGATGCCAACTGTGGCGAGCGTGCCACCGAGGCCAACAACGGCCACGGCGGCGGCAGCGGTGGTTACCCGGGCAATTCGAACTGGGTGCGCACGCCGGATGGCAATGCCGGTACCTTCGAGGTGTGGGGCCATCGCAAGGGCGACATGGCACGTGCCGTGATGTACATGGCCATCCGCTATGAAGGGGGCAAGGATGCGGCCACCGGCCAGTCCGAACCGGACCTGGAACTGACCGACGACCGCAGCAAGATCGTCAAGACCAGCAGTTCGCCGGCCTACATGGGGCTGCTGTCGACCCTGATCGACTGGCACCTGTCCGATCCGCCGGATGCCGCCGAGCAGGCGCGCAATGACGTGATCTACTCGTTCCAAGGCAACCGCAACCCGTTCATCGACCACCCCGAGTGGGCCACCCCGGCCCTGTTCACCTCGGCCAAGCCGGCCACCTGCCAGCTGGCCAACTGACCGCGCAACGCTGCGGTCCACTGCCGTCGCCGGGCCCTGCCCCGGCGACGG
>NZ_JBHZOP010000164.1:0-7417 GCF_042787595.1 Stenotrophomonas sp. YIM B13575
TTAGCGCTATGGAACCACCCGATCCCATCCCGAACTCGGAAGTGAAACGTAGCTGCGCCGATGGTAGTGTGGCCTAAGCCATGCGAGAGTAGGTCATCGCCAGGGTTTATACCCCAAAAACCCCGCCGCTCACGCAGCGGGGTTTTTCTTTGTGCGCAGGAAATACCCGCTGGTGCCGGCCGCGGGCCGGCAGATGCGTGGATGCCGCCGCCGCGTACGGTGCTGCCAACCAAGGTTGGCAACTACCAACGGCGGGGCCGGATGTGCCCTCCACACACGCACAAAAAAGCGGCGCCCAGAGGGCGCCGCTTTGTGTACAGCTCGGCGGCGGGGGGACTTACTTCGCCGCAGCGGCAGGTGCCCCCGGCCTTCATCATCGTGTCGCGGGCAGCCTTGAACGGATCGCCTTCATACCCGTTGAGCCAACGAACCCTGCCGCGAACCGCGCCCAACAAAAAGGCGGCGCCCTGCGGGCGCCGCCTTCCATGGAGCATGGCGCAGGGTCGGCTCAGTCGATCAACGCCGCCTCGCGCTGCCGGAACACCGATACCGCCTGGTTCAGTGCGCCTGCCTGCGACTGCAGTTCACGTGCCGCTGCAGTGGCCTCTTCCACCAGGGCCGCGTTCTGCTGCGTGGCCTGATCCATCTGCACCACCGTCTGGTTGATCTGCTCGATTCCAGTGGACTGCTCCTGCGATGCCGCCGAGATCTCGCGCATCAAGTGGCTTACGTTCTCCACGCCGCCGACGATGCCCTGCATGCGCTGTCCGGCATCGGCCACCAACTGGGCGCCCTCGCCGACCTGACGACCTGCCTCGTCGATGAGGACCTTGATCTCCTGGGCGGCGGCGGCCGATCGCTGCGCCAGCACACGGACCTCGCTGGCGACGACCGCGAACCCTCGCCCCTGCTCGCCGGCGCGTGCCGCTTCGACTGCTGCGTTGAGCGCCAGGATGTTGGTCTGGAAGGCAATGCCGTCGATCACGCCGGTAATGTCGCCGATCCGCTTCGAGGCGCCTTCGATGGCCTGCATGGTGTCGACCACCCGCTGCATGGCGTGGTTGCCATCACTTGCCGCGCCCTGGGTGGAGGCGGCCAGCTCACTGGCCTGTCGCGCGTGCGCTGCATTCTGGCGCACGGTGGCGGTCAGTTCTTCCATGGAAGCGGCCGTTTCCTGCAGATGCGCAGCCTGTCGTTCGCTGCGCTCGGACAGCGCACCGTTGCCGGCGGCGATCTCGCTGGCGGCCGTGCTGATGGTGGTGGCGCAGTGCTGGATGTGGCCGACCATGCGTGCCAACTGGCTCGCGGTGGCGTTGGCATCGCGCTGGATGGCGGCGAATGCGCCGTGGTACTCGCCCTGCATGCGGCGGTCGAGATCGCCATTGGCCATCGCCGAGAGCATCTGCCGCACTTCGTCGACCGTGCTGCCCAGGGTATCCAGCAACTGGTTGATGCCACCGGTCAGGCCGTCGAGGAAGCTGGCGCCCTCGCTGGCCTGCAGGCGCTGTTCGAGATCACCGTGTGCGGCGGCATCGACAATCCCGGCAACGGCATTCTCCAGCGTCAGCTCATGGGTGCGGTCATGCCATTCCACCGCAAAGCCCAGCCGCGCGCCCTGTGCATCGAACACCGGGGTGACCACCTGGGCGAAATGCACCGGCCCGATCCGCACCTTGCCGTGATGCGTCACCTCCAGCCCGTTGAGGATGCCGCGGATGCGGTCAGGGTTGGCATGGAAACGATGGATGCTGCTGCCGACCAGCCGCTCGGCGTCGAAATCGGGGAACGCCTGGCGCAGCGTGGCCTGCTGGTTGCGCAGCAGCGCCACCACCGAACGGTTGACGTAGCGGATGACGTGATCGTTGTCGGCAATCATCATCGCCGTGCGCGAGGCGTCCAGTGCCTGGCGGATCTGCGCGTTCTCGGCGTGCGCCTCGGCCTCGCGGCCGCGCTGCGCCTGCACGTGACGCGCGGTATCGGCCAATGCGTGGGCCAGTGAGCCGGGTGCGTAGCTGCGTGCATCGCTGTGTGCACCGAGGTCGGCGCCCGTGGCGATGTCACGTGCCAATGCGGCCAGGCGGTGCGGTCCGTGACCCAGCGCTTCACTCTGCTGGCGCAGGCGTGCGGCGGTCTGGCCCAGCACCAGCGTCAGCGCCGCCAGGGCAGTGGCATTCAACAGCGGTGGCAGCACGGCCGCTCCGTCCAGCAACGGCGCCAGCACTGCAATGACGCCAATGGCGCCGGCCAGCCACAATGGCAGGCGGTCACGCTGGGTGAGCAGCACGCCCAGCAGCAGTGCAGTCGGCAACGCGGCATTCAATCCGCCGATATGGCAGAGCAGGCTCAACTGCAGGGACAGCACTACCGCCAGGCCGTTGCGGGCGATGGCCTGGCCGGCCTGGCGCCAGCCCAGCCATGCGGCTGGCAGTACCGAGGCGGCAACGGCGCTCGCGGCGGCCAGCGACGTACCGCGCACGGCCAGCACAAGGCCGATCGCTGCCAATACCACGCTGCCCAGCAGCAGGCGACGATCGCCCCGCTGTGCCAGCTGTTGTAGATAAGGGGTACGGCCCTGGTCGGGGGGGCGGGAGGACGCAATGGACATCGGCAACTCCTGGATCAACGGACGGCAGCGACCCTGCAACGCCCAGCGCGGACGAGCGCAACGACGGCATGGTCGGGAAATTCGGGGAATGCGGCGCAGACTGCGACGCGGAGGACAGACACCGTGACCACATCCTGTGGATGACGGTGCAGCAGACGGGACATGCGGTCTTCCTTGCAGAACCAGGAACAAGCCGCAGGCACAAAGGGCCTGCGTGCTGTGGGCGCAGGGGCCCACTACCGTTCTATCGGCCGCAGTGGCGCAGAGTGAAGTACGCGCAGCCGACGATGGTCAGCGCGCGTTGCTGTTTCCGCTCAGGAATGCATCGATGACCGCGGCAACCTGTGCCGGGTGTTCCATGTGCAGATGATGGTTGCCGGGGAATACCGCCAGGCGGCCATCACGCAGGTGCTGCAGGCGCTCACTGCGCATTGGCTCGGGATAGTACGACTGCGCAGGCGTGGCGTAGATCACCTGGGTCGGGCAGCTGATGGCCTGCAGCAGGTTGTCGATCTGGCCTTCGCTGAGGCGGATTGCGGTGGGCAGCATCAGGCGCGGATCGCTGCACCAGCGATAGCCGCCTTCGACCGGCTCGACACCGCGTTCGACCAGCAGGCGTGCGCAGCCTTCGCTGAGCTGGTTGGTCATCATCCGCGCGCGGATCGGTGCGGCCAGATCGGGGAACACGCGCAGCTGCTTGCGTGCGAGTGCTCGGGTGGCATCGACGTGTTCGCGCAGACGGCTGGCGGTGTCCTCTTCCGGTCCACGCAGGCCGCCGAGCGCCTCGATGGCGACCAGGCGTTCGATGCGATCACTGACCGCTGCGGTGAGGCTGGCGATGCCGGCACCCATCGAATGGCCCATCAGGGTGAACCGGTCCCAGCCCAGCGCGTCGGCGACATCGAGTACATGGGTGATCGCCGCCGGCGTGGTGTACACCGCACCGGTGGGCAGATGTGCGCTGTGGCCGTGTCCAGGCAGGTCGATCGCCACCAGGTCCAGTTGCGGCAGATGCGGCGCCAGCGGCAAGAAGCTGGCCGCATTGTCGAGCCAGCCGTGCAGGGCCAGCACCCGCGGTCCGTCGCCCGCACGGCGCAGGCCGGCAACGCGGACGCCCGCGACCTGCAGTTCAAACGGCTGCAGGGTCATGCCAGCGAGGCCACGGCCAGCCGTGCCAGTGCGCGGGCGTGTTCCGGTTCGGCGTTGAGGCAGGGGATGTAGCGCATCTGTGCGCCGCGTTCGGCCAGGGTCTCGGTGAAGCCCATCGCGACTTCTTCCAGCGTTTCCAGGCAGTCGGTGGCAAAGCCGGGGCAGACCACGTCGATCTGTTTCACACCTGCCTCTGCCAGCTCCCACAGGCTGGGTTCGGCGTAGGGCTGCAGCCAGCGTTCGCGGCCGAAGCGCGACTGGTAACCCATCTGCCAGTCATCCGCGCCCAGGCCGAGCGCCGCGGCGATCGCGCGTGCACTGGCCTCGCAGCGCTGCGGATAGGGATCGCCGGCATCGGCAAGGCGCTGTGGAATGCCATGGAAGGAGAACATCAGCTTCTGGCCGCGACCCTGCTGCTGCCAATAGCGCTGGATCGAGCCGGCGACGGCGGCAACCCAGTCCGGATCAATCGAATAATCCTGCACCAGGCTGACCGTGACCTGCGGGTTCCTGCGCTGCCACGCATCCACGCGGTCTTCGACCGAGGCGGTGGTGGTGGTCGAATACTGCGGATACAGCGGCAACACCACGATGCGGCGCACGCCCTCGGCGGCCAGCCGATCCAGTTCGGTGGTCAGTGCCGGTTCGCCGTAGCGCATCGCGTGGCGTACGCGCAGCGTCGGCAGCAGGGCCTGCATCGCCTGCGCCAACTGGCGGGTGTGGACCATCAGCGGCGAGCCGTCCGGCAGCCACACCTGGGCGTACTTGGCGGCCGAACGGCCACTGCGCAGCGGCAGGATCAGGCCGCGCAGCAGGGGCTGCCACAGCAGTGCCGGTAGGGCGACCACGCGCGGGTCGGACAGGAATTCGGCCAGGTAACGACGAACGGCGGGAGCCGTCGGCGTCTCGGGCGTGCCTAGGTTGACCGCCAATACGGCGGTATCGGGTGCGTCGAGCATGGGCGCTATTGTCGCCGATTCCATCGTCACGTCGGTATGCAGGCTTCGCATCGATGTCATTGCTGAGGCCAATGTGAGCAGGCAACGCTCATTGGGGATTCATCACAACACTACTAATTTCAGTCACTTGCTATATCTTCCTATGGACTGACTTCTGGAGCCTGCCATGCGTCGCCCGATCCAAGCCCTGCTGATCGCCGCCAGCCTGCTGTCCAGCCAGGCCATGGCCGGACCGCAGGAAGACCAGCGCGCCCGCAACGCGGTGCGTGTACTGGCTGAAATCCAGGGAATCCCTGAACAGGGCATTCCGGACAAATTGCTCGACGAAGGCCGCGCGGTCATCGTCATTCCCGACACGATCAAGGCCGGTCTGGTGATCGGCGGACGCCGTGGCCACGGCCTGATGTCGGTGCGCATGCCCAACGGTGCGTGGTCCAACCCGGTATTCATCAAGCTCACCGGCGGCAGCATCGGCTTCCAGGCCGGTGTGCAGTCCTCTGACGTGGTGCTGGTGTTCCGCAACGACCGCAGCCTGGACAACCTCGTCAACGGCAAGTTCACCCTCGGCGCCGATGCCGGTGTCGCCGCCGGTCCGGTAGGCCGCAATGCCGCCGCCGCCACCGATGGCCAGTTGAAGGCTGAGATCTGGTCGTGGTCGCGCGCCCGTGGCCTGTTCGCAGGCGTCGCCCTGGATGGTGCGATCCTGCAGATCGACGATGCCGCCAATCTCGACGCCTACGGCAGCAACACTACGCCGCGGATGATCTTCGAGGGACGCGCGGCGGGCTCGCCGTCAATGGATGTGGTCGCTTTCCGTGATCGCCTGGAAGAGGCGACCTACGCGGCGCGCAACAACCGCAACGGTGGCAATGACGCACCGCGTCCGGCCGCCGCTGCAGCGCCCGCCCCGGTGCCTGTTCAGGCAGCACCTGCGGCACCGGTTGAAGCGACCACGGCGCCGCTGCAGGCCGTGCCGCAGACCCCGCCGCCGGCCCAGCAGGGTTTCCAGCCGGTCAATGACGGTGAAATCCGCACTGAAACGCTGGGCAACAACTGACTTTCGTCACGCGCGCCGGCTTACAGCCGGTGCGCTATGCTCGGCAATCTGATCACTAACGTAACGAGCGACTTATGGGCAGTTTCAGCATCTGGCATTGGTTGGTCGTACTCGCCATCGTCCTGCTGGTGTTCGGCACCAAGCGCCTGACCAGTGGTGCCAAGGATCTCGGCTCGGCGGTCAAGGAATTCAAGAAGGGCATGCACGACGAAGACAAGCCGAACGCACAGTTGGGCGACGAGTCGCGCAGCCAGGACGCCGCGCGCGCCGCGCAGGACGAGCACGACCGCAACGCGCGTTGATCCGGAGCGGTTGCGGTGTTTGATATCGGCTTCAGCGAACTGCTGGTGATCGCGGTGGTCGCCCTGGTGGTGCTCGGACCTGAGCGCCTGCCCAAGGCGGCCCGCTTCGCCGGGCTGTGGGTACGCCGCGCGCGTAATCAATGGGATTCGGTCAAGCAGGAACTGGAACGCGAACTGCAGGCCGAAGACATCAAGCGGCAGATGCAGGACGTGCGCCAGGGCATGCAGGACACCGAGAACCAGCTGCGTGCCAGCGGCGAAGCCGTGCGCCGCGAAGCCGAGCAGATGCAACAGCACAGCGACACGCTGGCGCAGCAGGTGCGTGCACCGGCACCGGCTGAACTGCCCCCGCATCTGATGGATGCGGCCGCGCCGGTGGTGGCTTCGCCGGAAGGTGCTGCCACCGCGGCCACCCCTGCCGAACCTGCGGGCGATACCGTTGCTGATACCGCGGCCGAAACGCCTGCGCGCACGGAGCGCCCGTCATGAGCGAACACGATTTCGGCGAAAGTTCGCTGGTGGAACACCTGGTTGAACTGCGCGCGCGCCTGGTGCGTGCGTTGCTTGGCCTGGGCGTTGTTCTGCTGGGCTTGCTGCCGTTCACCCAGAAGCTCTACAACGCATTGGCCGAGCCGCTGATCTCGCAGTTGCCCAACGGGCAGACGATGATCGCCACCAACCCGGCCGGCGCCTTCTTCGCGCCGTTGAAGCTGACGTTCTTCGTGGCCTTGTTCGTGGCCGTGCCATGGCTGCTGTACCAGCTGTGGGCGTTCGTCGCGCCGGGCCTGTATGCACGCGAGAAGCGCCTGGCGATGCCGTTGCTGGTCTCGTCGGTGCTGCTGTTCTATACCGGCTGCGCCTTCGCCTATTTCCTGGTGCTGCCGGCGGTCTTCCACTTCCTCACCACCTTCAGCCCGGAAGTGATCGCGATCACGCCGGATGCGAATGCCTACCTGGATTTCGTGCTGGCGATCTTCTTCGCCTTCGGCGGCAGTTTCGAACTGCCGGTGGCGATGGTGATCCTGGTGCTGCTGGGCTGGATCACGCCGCAGCAGTTCAAGGAAGGGCGCGGCTACGCGATCGTCGGCATCTTCGTGCTCGCTGCGATCCTGACCCCGCCGGATGTGGTGTCGCAGCTGATGCTGGCGATCCCCATGTGCCTGCTGTACGAGCTGGGCATCCACGCCGCGCGCTGGCTGGTGCCGTCTTCGGCGGTCAAGAAGCCTGCGGCCTGATTCCCGGTAGCGGGGGGGGGGGGGGGGGGGGGGGGGGGGGGGGGGGGGGGGGGGGGGGGGGGGGGGGGGGGGGGGGGGGGGGGGGGGGGGGGGGGGGGGGGGGGGGGGGG
>NZ_JBHZOP010000165.1:0-10397 GCF_042787595.1 Stenotrophomonas sp. YIM B13575
AGATCGCCTGGGGCGTCTTCAAGAGCGGTCGGGACTTTGATCCAGCCATGCTGAAAGTGGGTCAAGCCTGCTTCCAGCAGGCTTGACCACAAACATAGGATCTCGGCTCTACAGGAGCGCTTGCCTCAGCCCTCCAGCGCCTCGAGGTAGCTGCGGCGCCAGTGGTTGATGTCGTAGGTGCGCAGGTGTTCCATCATCGCGTGCCAGCGTTCCTGGCGCTTGCGCAGGGACATCGTGGCGGCGGTGGCGATGGCATCGGCCACGCCGTCCAGGTCATGCGGGTTGACCAGCAGCGCCTGCTTCAGTTCATCGGCGGCGCCGGCCAGCAGGGACAGCACCAGCACGCCCGGATCTTCCGGGTCCTGCGAGGCCACGTATTCCTTGGCCACCAGGTTCATGCCATCGCGCAGCGGGGTCACCAGGCCGACAGCGGCGGCACGGTAGAAACCGGTCAGGGTGGCGTGGGTGAAGTTCTGGTTGACGTAGCGCAGCGGGGTCCAGTCGGGCTCGGCGTGGCCCCCATTGATGTGGCCGGCAATCTGCTCCAGCTGGCTGCGCAGCTGCCGGTACTCGGTGACATCGCCGCGCGAGACTGGCGCGATCTGCAGGTAGGTGAGCGAGCCGCGCTGGTCGGGATGGCGCTGCAGGTAACGTTCGAAGCCGAGGAAACGCTCGGGCAGGCCTTTGGAGTAGTCCAGGCGATCCACGCCGATGGCGAGCTGGCGGTCGCGCAGGCTGCTGCGCAGGTTCTTCACTGCTGCCTTGCTGGCGGCGGTGCTGGCCTGGCGGGCGATCAGCTCGGTGTCGATGCCGATCGGGAACGCCGCGGCACGGAAGTGGCGTCCACCGGGCGCTTCGAGGTTGCCGTTGTCGAGCACCCGACCGCCGCCGAACAGGCGCAGGTAGGTCTGGAAGCGATCGGCATCGCGCTGGGTCTGGAAGCCGACCAGGTCGTAGGCATACAGCGCCGAGAACAGCCGCAGATGGTCGGGCATGGCCTGCAGCAGGTCGGCCGAGGGCATCGGGATGTGCAGGAAGAAGCCGATGCGGCAGCCGATGCCGCGCTCGCGCAGCATCGCGCCGAGCGGAATCAGGTGGTAATCGTGGATCCAGACGATGTCGTCTTCGCGCAGCAGCGGCGCCAGCTTGTCGGCGAACAGTGCGTTGACCCGGTGATAGGTCTCGCGGGTGCCGCGGTCGTAGTCGACCAGGTCCAGGCGGAAGTGCAGCAGGGGCCACAGCGTGCGGTTGGCGAAGCCGTTGTAGTAGCCATCCACATCGCGCTTGGCCAGGTCCATGGTGACGTACTGGATGTCACCATCGCGCTGTTCGTGCAGCGCGCCACTGGCCTCGCGCACGCTCTTGCCACTCCAGCCGAACCACAGCCCACCGCGCTCCTTCAGTGCTGCCAGCAGGCCCACGGCGAGGCCGCCGGCACGGTTCTCGCCGGGGACGGCCACGCGGTTGGAAACAATGACAAGACGGCTCACGAGGCCTCCTGCCAGGAACGCGACAGGCGCATCGCCGCGGTGATCAGGCCGACATGCGAGTAGGTCTGCGGGAAGTTGCCCCAGGCCTCGCCACCGTCGAAGGCGAGGTCCTCCGACAGCAGGCCCAGATGGTTGCGTTGCTGCAGCAGCGCTTCGAACATCTCGCGCGCTTCGTCCATGCGGCCGATCGCAGCGAGCGCATCGATGTACCAGAACGTGCAGATGGTGAAGCTGGTTTCCGGCTCGCCGAAATCATCCGGTGCGATGTAGCGGTACAGCGCGTTGCCATGCTTGAGGTCGCGGCCGATGGCCTCGACAGTGGCGACGAAGCGTGCGTCGTTGGCATCGATGAAGCCGATGTCGGCCAGCAGCAGCAACGAGGCATCCAGGCGGTGGCCATCGAAGGTGTCGGTGAAGTGGCCGAGTTCTTCGCTCCAGGCTTTTTCCATGATGCGTGCGTGGATGGTGTCGGCACGTTCGCGCCAGTACTGCGCGCGGTCATCACGCTTCAGGCGCACGGCGATCTTGCACAGGCGATCGCACGCCGCCCAGCACATCGCGCTGGTGTAGGTATGCACTTCGGTGCGGCCGCGGAATTCCCACAGGCCGGCGTCGGGCACGTCGTGCAGGGCAAAGGCCTGTTCGCCCAGCGGTTCCAGCCGCGCGAAGGTATGGCTGTCACCGGGATCCTGCAGGCGGCGGTCGAAGAACAGCTGGGTGGAGGCCAGCACCACGCTGCCGTAGACATCGTGCTGGCGCTGCACCCAGGCCAGGTTGCCGCGCCGCACCGGGCCCATGCCGCGGTAGCCGGACAGGCTGGGTACTTCATCCTCGTCCAGCTTGGCTTCGAAGCCGATGCCGTACAGCGGCTGCAGGGTGCCGTCGGTGGTGGCGAGGTTGAAGATGTAGCCGAGGAACTGCTCCATCGTGCGGGTGGCGCCCAGGCGGTTCAACGCGCGCACCACGAAGGCGGCATCGCGCAGCCAGCAGTAGCGGTAATCCCAATTGCGCACGCTGCCGGGCGCCTCCGGAATCGAGGTGGTCATCGCCGCGATGATCGCGCCGCTGTCCTCGTACTGGCAGAGCTTGAGGGTGATCGCACTGCGGATCACCGCGTCCTGCCATTCCAGCGGAATGGACAGGTAACGCACCCATTCGCGCCAGTAGTCGCGGGTGCGCTGGAACGCTTCCTGCACGTAGCCGCTGATGGAGCGGTTGAGCGATTCATCCACGCCCAGGATCAGGTGGATGGGGTGGTTGAGCACGAACGGCATGCCGTCGCGCACGAAGCGCACCGGGACATCGGTGGTCAGCCGCAGCACATGTTCGGGCAGGATCCAGCGCACATGGTTGCTGCCCCAGGTGGACTCGGGCACGCGCGCGCCCCAGTCGGCCAGCGGGCGTGCGCGGATCACGATGCGCGGGCTTCCGGACAACGGACGCACCTGGCGGATCAGGCTGACCGGCCGGTAGAAACGATCGTTCTGGCGCCAGCGCGGGGCGAAATCGAGGATTTCCAGCGCGCCGCCATGCGCATCGCGCAGCACGGTGCGCAGGATCGCGGTGTTGGTGAGGTATTCCTGTTCGCTGTCGGCGAAGTCCTCCAGCTCGATGGCGAAGTCGCCGCCGGTCTGCTGGTTGGGGCTGAGCAGGGCACAGAAGGTCGGGTCGCCGTCGAAGGTCGGCAGGCAACTCCAGACAACACGGGCGTGTTTGTCGACCAGGGCGCCGAAGCTGCCGTTGCCGACCACGCCCAGATCAAGATCGGGTTGGGTCATCACGCGGTACATCTCGGTTGCGGCCGTGGGGGCCGGGGTCAATACGCATTCTCACGCAGCCAGGCGTGCACGCTGCGTATGTCGGGCAGCGCGAACACCGCCACACTGGGTTCACGTTCACCGATCAACACGCTCCAGCCGTGCAGGCCGTTGGCCGCATCGAAGCCGAATTCATCGGTCAGGTCATCGCCGAGGAACACCGGCAGACGCCCACGGAACGGCAGGTACTGCATCAGCCGCCGTACGGCCCGGCCCTTGTTGGTGGCCACCGGAACGAATTCAACGACATGGTCGCCCGGCTGCAGGCGATAGCTGGCACGGCCGCGGATGTGGCGGTCGGCGAAGGCGCGCACATCGTTGGCGGCATGCGGCGCGCCACGCCAGTGCAGGGCCAGGCCTACGCCCTTGTTCTCGACCAGTACGCCGGGGTGGCCATGGGCGAAACGCATGGCTTGTTGATGAAGGGCATGCAGCCAGTCGGCTGTGTCGTCGCCATGCTCATCGCGTATGACGTGCCCGTCCTGTGCACGCAGCTCGTGGCCATGCAGGCCCGCGGCGGGAAGCTTGAGTGGCGCGAACAACTGGTCCAGCTGTTCAAGCGGGCGACCACTGACCAGTGCCACGGCACCTTCCAGTCGATCACTGATGCGGCCGATGGCTTCACGCACATCGGGGAGAAGCTGCACGGCGTCGGGGCGTGCAGCGAATTCGATCAGGGTGCCATCCACATCGAGGAACAACGCGCAGGCGTCGTCCAGCAATGGAGGTGGCGGACGCAGGGGGAGCGGTTCAGCCATGGCGACCACCATGCCAGCGTCAGCGTGTACGTGGGGTCGAGGTCAGGCTACGGCTGTGGGTCGTGCCGGCTGTGCGGACCAACGGTCCGCACCCACCCGCAGCGATCAATGGCGTCCCGGTGGGTGCCGACCGTTGGTCGGCATGCTGTGCGGACCGACGGTCCGCACCCACCCGCAGCGATCAATGGCGTCCCGGTGGGTGCCGATGGTTGGTCGGCATGCTGTGCGGACCAACCGTCCGCACCCACCCAAGGCAATCACACCCATAGCAATCAGAACGTGTAACGCACGCGCCCGTAGTAGTACGCACCGTTGCTGCCGATCGGCGACAGCACGTCGTAGGGCAGGTTGCCGAAGTAGTGGATGTCCTCGTTGGAACGATCCGGGTAGTTGTCGGTCAGGTTCTGCCCACCGATGGCTACGCTCCACTGCGGCGTGATGCGGTATTCCACTTCCGCATCCAGCTGCCACTCGGCCTGGTAGGTCTGGCGCGGAATGTAGCCATCGCCGAAGTTGAATACGCGGGTGGCGCTGCCGTAGCGGTTCACCCGGCTGCTCAGCGACCAGCGGTCGTTGCTCCAGCTGGCCGCGAAACTGCCACGGGTACGCGGTGTGGCATCGGTCAGTGTATTGGTCTCTTCGATGCCGAACAGTACGTAGTCCGGGTCGAGCGCCTGCAATTGCGCGGGCGTGGCCAGTACGTTCTTCAACGTGGTCTTGGTGTAGGCGTAGGTGCCGGTCAGCAGCAGCTGGCCATCGCCCAGCGACTGCCGCCAGTTGCTCACCAGCTCGGCACCGCGGGTGCGCGTGTCGGCGGCGTTGACGAAGAAGCTGGCGCTCTGCAGGCCGCTGACGCCGTAGTTGGCGGCCACGTAGTCGGTCAGCGCATCGCCGGTGATGCTCTCCGACAGCGCGATGCGGTCGTCGATGTCGATCTGGAAGAAGTCCAGTGACAGGTCGAAGTGCTCGCCGATGCGGCTGGTGAAGCCGAGCGAAGTGTTCAGCGACTTCTCCGGCTTCAGGTCCTGCGCGCCGAGGCCACGGGCGATCGGATTGTTGACCGACAGCAGGCGGCCCTGCACCAGCTGGCCACCGGCGTTGTAACCGGTGGAGGTGGATTCGTAGCCGATCTGCGCCAGCGACGGCGCGCGGAAATTGTTGGAGATCGCGCCGCGCAGGGCGAATGCGGGGGTGAATTCGTAGCGCAGGCCGAGCTTGCCGGTCAGCTCGCCGCCGAAGTCATCGCTGTGCTCGTAGCGCGCCGCCAGGTCGGTGGAGAATTTTTCGCCGAACTGGCTGGACAGGCTGGCGTAGGCGCTGGCCACATCACGCGACAGGGTAGCCGCGTCCTGCGGGGTCAGGCCGCCACCCGCCTGCGAACCGGTCGGACGATCGGTGTACGGGCCGGCGGCGTAGCTGGCCGGGTCGCCTGGACGGGTCTGGTAGCGCTCGTGGCGGGCTTCGGCGCCCAGGCCCAGGGTGTGGCTGATGCTGTCGGACTGCGAGAACACGCGGCTCAGATCGACGTTGCCCACGGTCTGCGCGTACTCGTAGTCCGCGGTCTTGAATCGGGTTGGGCTGGTCGGCCCCAGCGAGGCGTTCAGCGAATCACGCAGGCGGTAGGTGAAGTCGTTCTGGCCGTAATCCAGGCTGCCGTCGTAAGCCCATTCGCCCCACTGCCCGCGCGCACCGGCCACCGCCTGCACGTCGCGGTTCTCGCCTTCGGAGATCGGCCGGTAGCCGTTGGGGTAGACCTGCTTCCAGTTGGCATCGCCGTCGGGGTAACGGAAGTAGTTCGCGCCTTCGGTGTCACGCTGGTTGAACGTGCCGAACGCATAGAACGTCGCTGTCTTGCCGACCGGGATCTCGGTGTTCAGCCACAGGTTGATGTCCTTGCTGGCGCCATCTCCGAGCACGTAGTTGCGCTTGCCCTGCAGGGCAAGATTGGCCTCGGTCTGGTCCCACGGCGGAATCTGGTCGAAGCCGGCGCGGTTGGTACCGTTGCGCTTCTTGTATTCCAGGCCCACGCGCAGGAAGCCACCGTCCTCGCCCAGCGAAGTGCCGACCTTGGCGCTGATGTTGCCGGTCTGGCCATCGGTGAGGGTGCGGCCGATCGGCTTGAGATCGGTGTGGTTGGCGCCGTAGCTGGCTTCGATCTCGCCGCCGTCGCCGCCGTTGTCGAGAATCACGTTGATCACGCCGGCCACCGCATCGGAGCCGTACAGCGCACCTGCGCCATCGCGCAGCACTTCGATGCGCTTGATGGCGCTGACCGGAATCGAATTGAAGTCGACCGGGGTGGTGCCCTTGCCGATCTTGCTGTCGGTGTTGACCAGCGCGGTGTGGTGGCGGCGCTTGCCGTTGATCAGTACCAGCACCTGGTCCGGTGACAGCCCGCGCAGCTGCGCGGCGCGCACGTGGTCGGCGCCGCCGGAGTTGGACTGGCGCGGGAAGTTGAACGAGGGCAGCAGTGCCTGCAGGGCGCTGCCGAGCTCGCCATTGACCACGCCGGCCTTGCGGATGTCCTCGGCGGTCAGCACGTCCACCGGCGACGTAGATTCAAGCACGGTGCGGTCGGCGGCGCGGGTGCCGGTGACGATCACCGTGTCCAGGTTGGTGGCGGCATCCTGGGCCGAAGCCAGGGTGGGGGACAGGGCGAGCGCGATGGCGAGGCCGAGCGGCGACGCGGACAGGCGGGGGGACATGCGGACTCCAGCAGCAACGACGTGGGGAAGGGGCGGGGGAGATAGTTTCACTTACATCCATCCGGATGAAGCGATATATTATCTTGGCGTGAGGAGGTGGTGCGATGCAAGCCCCTTCTTCCATCGCATCACTTCATGCCCTGCCGGCATGAGGGCATTGGTTGCAGCCGCAACCGAGGCGCAGGTGTACCCTCCGTGCCCCTTCGTCGTGCTTTTTCCCCTTCCCGGAGTGCTGTTCCCGATGAAACACCTTGGCCTTGTCTTCGCCGTGCTGCTGGCCACCAGTGGCTGCGCCAGCCTGTCCTCCAACGCGCCCAGCGCCTATGCCACCACCGCCGAGCTGCAGGGCGACGCCGCGCGGCCGTCCAGCGGCCATGGTTGGGTGCGCAGCGAGCTGTACTTCGGCGTGGGCGAAGAGCAGGGCGCCGGTGACCGCCCGCAGGCCGACACCATCAGCGATGCGCAGTGGCGCGCGTTCCTGGACAAGGAGGTGACCCCGCGCTTCCCGGATGGGCTGACCGTGTTCGATGCCTACGGCCAGTGGCTGTTCCGTGGCGATGCCTCCCCGAACCGCCTGCGCACCAAGGTGCTGGTGGTGCTGCACGAGGACAGCCCGCAGCGCCGCGCCGACATCGAAGCGATCCGGCTGGCGTGGAAGCAGCAGACCAAGCACCAGTCGGTGTTGTGGTCGCGGCAGGCGGTTGACGTATCGTTCTGACCCAGGTGCGCCACGGTGGCGCTGCAGGGAATGACGATGAAATCCAGGGATCTGCTGTTGGGCGTGATGCTGGCCGGCGTGTTGGTGCCCGTAGCGCAGGCGCAGGATGAGGACCGGGGCCCGCTGCGTTTTTCACCGGCAGCGGGCGTGCAGGTGACGGCAGAGGTGCAGGAGGACGGCATGCTTGCCGTGCTGCTGCAGCCTGCCGGGAAGCGCCAGCACCTGCCCGGCGCGCCCGATGCCGATGGCAACGCCCGCCTGAGCGCAGAGGATCTCGATTTCGATGGACACCCTGAACTGGTCGCGCGCGCGGCGGTGGGCATGGTCAATGAGGCTGTTGCGGTCTATCGCTTCGACGTGGGCAGCGGTGAATTCCGCGCGCTGAAGGCGGTGACCCATGGACACGATCAGTGCGGTGACCTGATGGGCCTCACCGCCGATGCAGCCGCGCGCACGCTGACTGCCAGCTGCCGTAGTGGGCCGATGTGGTACACCGACGTGTATCGCTTCAGCGGCCCGCAGCTCTATCTGTATCGCGGTGAGAATGTGCTGTTGTTGGGCGATACGCTCAACCAGGCGCTGCACTGGGAAGAGACCGAAAGCCAAGGCCCGCTGGCGGTGTGGCGCACCTATGATCCCGCCGGCAAGGTGCTGGAAAGCGCCATTGGTGACGGATTGGGTGCACCCGCCAGCGGCGCACCGCTGCGGGGCCTGGACGCCACCGTGCTGCCTGCGCGCCTGTTCCTGTTCGACCGGCCCGGCGCATCAAGCACCAAGCGCTACCTGGTACAGGGCGATCAGGTGGAGATGCTGGATGAGCAGGACGGCTGGGTGAAGCTGCGTTACCGCACTCCGAAACAGGGCGCGATCGAGGGCTGGATCAACGTCAACGATTGACGGCAGCGCTGCCCGGAGTTTGCACATCAAGGCGATCGGCCTCTTGCCCACGGGAGCATCACTTCACCGGGTCTAGCCTCTGGTTTCCCCCGAACCAGGCTGCAGCACCATGAGCAAGCGCGTTGCCGAGATCGTCGTCGATACATTGCAGCAGGCGGGCGTCCGCCGTTGTTATGGCATCGTCGGCGACACCCTGAACCATGTCACCGACGCACTGCATCGCAGTGAAATCGAGTGGGTGCATGTGCGCCATGAAGAGGTCGCTGCGTTCGCGGCCGGTGCCGATTCATTGATCAGCGGCCAGCTGACCGCCTGCGCAGGCTCGTGCGGGCCCGGTGGCCTGCATTTCATCAACGGCATCTTCGAGAGCAACCGCAACCGCGCACCGATGGTGCTGATCGCCAGCCAGGTGGTCACCAGCGAACTCGGCATGGAGTTCCCGCAGGAAGTGGATTTCAAGGCGGTGTATGGCAGCTGCACGGTGTTCTGCGAGCAGGTGCACAGCCCGGCGCAGGCACGCCGCGTGGTGGCGCTCGCCTGCCAGGCGGCCATCAGCCGTCGCGGCGTGGCGGTGGTGATCCTGCCGGCCGACATCAGCGAAGCGGACGTGAAGCACGATGTGCCGTTCTCGGTGCATTACACCCAGCCGGTGCTGCGCCCCTCCGATAGCGAGCTGCAGCAGGTCGCTGAACTGCTGGGGCAGGGCAAGCGCATCGGCATCTATGCCGGCGCCGGTTGCCAGGGGGCGCATGCGCAGCTGCTGGAGCTGGCGCGGCGCCTGCAGGCACCGGTGGCGCACACGTCGCGTGCCAAGGACTTCGTTGAACCGGACAACCCGTACAACATGGGCATGACCGGCGTCTTCGGCATCGAATCCGGATTCCATACGTTGATGGAATGCGACACGCTGCTGCTGCTCGGCGCGGATTTCGCCTGGGGCCAGTTCTATCCGGACAAGGCCACGATCATCCAGGTCGACCGCGACGGCAGCCACCTCGGTCGTCGCCATCCGGTGAACCTGGGCGTGGTCGGTGATATCGCGCCGACGCTGGATGCGCTGCTGCCGATGCTGCCTCCTCGCGAAGACAGCAGCTTCCTGGACGAATGCATCGAGCATCGCGACAAGGCGCTGAAGAAGCGCGAGCAGGAGGAGCAGCCGGGTGAGGGCGAGTTGATCCATCCGCAGCACCTGACCGCGCTGCTGTCGAAATACGCTACCGACGATGCACTGTTCACCGCGGACGGTGGCTCGCCGATGGTGTGGGTGCTGCGGCACATCCGGGTGAACGGCAGGCGCCGTACGTTGACCAGCCTGCTGCACGGCACGATGGCCAACGCGATGCCACAGGCGCTGGGTCTGCAGAAGGCGTTTCCTGGCCGCCAGGTGATCTCGTTGTCCGGCGACGGTGGGCTGGCGATGCTGCTGGGCGATCTGCTGACCGCGGTACAGGAGAACCTGCCGATCAAGGTGGTGGTGTTCAACAACGGCTCGCTGAACTTCGTCGAGCTGGAGCAGAAGGTGGAGGGCCTGCTGGACAACTACACCGACCTGAAGAATCCGGACTTCGGCCGGTTGGCCGAGGTGATCGGCTTCCACGGCCGCACCGTGACCCGCAGCGAGGATCTGGAAGAAGCCGTGCAGGATTTCCTGGCCCAGCGTGGGCCGGCGCTGCTGGACGTGCACACCAGTCGCGCGGAGTTGGTGATGCCGCCGCAGATCGAGGCCAAGCAGGTGGCGGGCACGGCGCTGTACGCGGCCAAGGCGGTGCTGAGCGGTCGCATCGACGACGTCAAGCATCTGCTGGTGGACAACTTCCTGAAGAAGTAAGAGGTTGGGTTTTATGCAGGGCTGCGCCCTGCACCCGCCGAGGCCGGAGCAACAGCCGAAGCAACAGCAACAGCTTGCTATCCGTGGGATGGCGGGGTGGGTCCGGTTGCGGGGGACGCTGCAAGTACGTCCATGTAAGCTCGGTCGCCGCATCCATGCGGCTCACGCCCCCGCAACCGGACCC
>NZ_JBHZOP010000166.1:0-1718 GCF_042787595.1 Stenotrophomonas sp. YIM B13575
GAGCCGAGCCCATGCTCGGCTGCTGTTGGCGGAAGAGCAGCCGAGCATGGGCTCGGCTCTACACACAACAGAAAAAGACGCACGGCCACAGGGCCGTGCGCTTGGGAAGTATCGACCCGGCCCCGATCAGGCCCGGCCGACAACGACATGCTAGGCTCGTCGGCATCATGGGTACAGAACCAGATGCGGGTTGAGTCGATGGATACAGAAGACACCACCACGATGATCCCACCCCGCTACCAGCGGCTGTCGGACGAGCTGGCTGAAGCCATCCACGGCGGGCGCCTGCCGGTCGGCAGCCGCTTGCCCTCGCTGCGGCAGATGGCTTCGCAGCGCCAGCTCAGCCTGAACACCGTGATTGCGGCCTATCGCCAGCTGGAAGACGCCGGGCTGGTCATTCCGCGGCCGAAGGCCGGCTTCGAAGTCGCGCCGCGACTGTCGGCGCCGCAGCGATCACTGCGCGATGCGCCGTCAGCACCGACCGCGCCGCTGCAGCAGGTGCTGATGGCCCGCGTGCTGGAAGCACAGCGTCGCCCCGGCGTGGTCGACCTGGCCTTTGCCGGCCCGCGCGGACGACAGTTCTACCCGGGCGCGCAGCTGGCCCGGCACACCGCGCAGGTACTGCGCCATGGTCAGCAGACCGTGGAGACCTACGCCCGCCCCAATGGTTCGCAGCGCCTGTTGGCGCAGATCGTGCGGCGTGGCCCACGGCTGGGCCTGCATACCCATGCCGAGCGCCTGCTGTTGACCCATGGCGCGATGGAGGCGCTGCAGCTGGCCCTGCGCGCGGTTACCCAGGCCGGTGATGCCGTCGGCATCGAGGCGCCCTCGTACTTCAACCTGTACCCGTTGCTGACCACCCTCGGCCTGCAGCCGATCGAACTGCCTACCCATCCGCAGCGTGGCCTGGACGTGGATGCGCTGGACGCACTGCTGGAGCACACACCGCTGGCGGCGCTGGTGGTGATGCCGACCGTACACAACCCTCTGGGCTGCACGATGCCGATCGCCGACAAGCAACGCCTGGCCGAGCTGGTCAACGCGCGCCAGCTGCCGCTGATCGAAGACGCGGTGTATGCCGAACTGCAGTTCTGCGAGCCGCCGGCCCCCTTGCTGAAGGCGTTCGACCGCGATGGCTGGGTGATGGTGGTCGGTGGCTTTTCGAAGACGCTGGCACCGGACTACCGGATCGGCTGGCTCGATGGCGGACGCTTCGCCGAACGCATCGCGCTGCTCAAATTCCAGTCCACCGGCGGCGAACCGCAGCTGCTCGGTGATGCGGTGGCCGCCTACCTGGAAGCAGGCAGTTACGAGCACCACCTGCATCGCATGCGCCGCCTGTACCGCGAACAGGTCGGTCGCCTGCGGCAACTGGTCGCCGAACATTTCCCGGCCGGCACCTGCGCGACCGAGCCGCAGGGCGGGTTCCTGCTGTGGCTGGAACTGCCGGGCGTGGACACCCGTGAACTGTTCGAGCGCGCACTGGCAGAGGACATCGTGTTCATGCCGGGCCAGGTGTATTCGCGTGGCGCGCGGTACCGGCACTGCCTGCGGTTGTCGTGTTGCCAGACCCTGGACGCGCGCTTCATCGGTGCGGTGGAACGGTTGGGTGCGATCGCGCGGGAGCTGGTAGCACGTTGATGGATCGGTAGCGCCGGGCCATGCCCGGCGGCTTCTTTCCCTGCCGCGCTGCGCGCTCGCCGGGCATGGCCCGGCGC
>NZ_JBHZOP010000167.1:0-10887 GCF_042787595.1 Stenotrophomonas sp. YIM B13575
CGCCGACCTGCTGGCGTTCGCACGCAAGTGACGTAGCGCGGCGGCGCTCCGGCGCCGCCGCTCCTGCGGTAATGCCGGCCGCTGGCCGGCACCCCCATCAACCTCGATCGAAACCGCGTTCAGCCGGCCAGCGGCCAGCTCTACCACGACACCCTCAGATGTCGCTGCGGTGATGCGGCGCTGCTGCGGGCAGTGGATCATGGCCGCCGACGAAGTGACGCACCACCGGGGCGCGCTCACCGCGATGCAGCGCGCGCAGCGCCTCCTGGATCGCCTTGTCGTCGGCGGTGATGCGCTCATGCTGGCGCAGGTGCTCCAACCACGACGCCGCCACGAAATATTCCAGATGGATGCCCGGGGTCGCCACATCCTCGACCACGCCCCAGACCACGGCGCCATCGCGCCGACGGACCGTCCCCAGCGTGCGCATCTGCGCCTGGAACGCGGCGCGGTCGGCGGCATCGATGCGATATTCGATGGTCACCAGCACCGGCCCGCGATCATTGGATACCGGTACAGACAGCTCCGGCGCTGGCCAGTGGCCGGCCGGGCTCAGGTTCAGATCTTCGGCACCGGCTATGCGCACGCGCCATACCAGCAGGCCGCCGATGACTGCGCCTGCGGCGGCCACCAGCAATGCCAGCTCCGGCGATGTGCGCTGCGCCAGCGCGCCCCAGCTCAGGCCACCGGCCGCCATGCCGGCCGAGAACACCATGATGTACAGGGCAAGCGCCCGTGCTCTCACCCAGGCCGGCACCGCGGTCTGTGCAGCGATCTGCAACGAAGACAGTACGGTGATCCAGGCAAAGCCATTGACCAGCATCACCAGCGGCAACACGTACCAGCTGCGGGTCAGGGCCAGGCCGGCCAGGCTGGCAGCCAGCGACAAGGTGGCCAGCAGCACCAGCAGGTCGCGGTCGAGCTTCGCCCGCAGCTTCGGCAGCAGCAGTGCGCCACCCACCGCACCGATGCCGATGCAGCCCAGCAGCACGCCATACTGCCCTGCCCCACCGTGCATCTGTCCGCGCACCACCACCGGCAGCATCGCGTTCATCGCTGCGGCAAAGAAGAAGAAACCAGCCGATTTGATCAATACCGCCTGCAGGCGTCCGGCACGGCTGGCATAGCGCAGGCCTGCCTTCAGGCCAGCACCGAATCCTTCCGGAGGCAGGCTGGACGCCTTCGGATCGCGCTTCCAGCCCCACACCACGAACAGCATTGCCGCAAAGGTGATGGCGTTGAACCCGAAGGCCCATACCGCACCCAGCTGGGCCACGATCACGCCGCCGATGGCTGGGCCGATCGAACGGGCGATGTTGATGCCGATGGAATTGAGTGCCACTGCCGAGGCCAGCATCGGCTGCGGCACCAGCTCGGAGACGATCGCCGCCTGCGCCGGCATCGCCATCGCCGCGCCGCAACCCATGCAGAAGGTCAGCAGCACCAGCAGTTGTGGCGTCAGCAGATCCATCGCCGTAAGCATCGCCGTCACCGCCGCCACCAGCAGCATCCAGCCCTGGGTGAACAGCAGGTACTTGCGGCGATCGACAATGTCGGCAAGGGTGCCGGCAGCCAGCGCCAGCAGTACGATCGGCACGGTGGTGGCCGACTGCACCAGCGCCACCATCAGCGCCGAGCCGGTGCGTTCGGCCATTACCCAGGCCGCAGCGACGTCGTTGACCCAGGTACCGATGTTGCTGGCCAGGATCGCCAGCCAGATCGAACGGAACATGCGGATCTTCAGCGGCGACCAGGCGCCATCGGCCTGCGGAGAGTGTTGTGACGCGGATGCGTTCACCATTGCCATGCTCCAACGATTGAGGCGTACAGCGTGTCCTGGCCACCGGCCTGCTTCAGTGCAGGGCCCGCATCGACCCAGGCCAGCTGCAGCTGCCATTGCCAGCGGTCATTGACCTGCCAGCGGGTTTCGGATTTGTACTGGGTGCCGATGCGGCGTGCGCCACCGGCACTGCCGGGCAACGCAGCCAATGGTGCCGGCGTGGTGTAGACCGCATCGGCGCGCCGCTGCTTCCAGGCCAGCTGTACACCCAGCTCGGTAGTCACCGCGTCATGCAGGCGCAGCGCCAGTGTCGGTTGCAGATCCATCAGGTTGGCCGGTGCCAACAGGCTGGCTTCGCTGAAATAGGCGGACTTGGGAAACAGCGCATTGAACGTACCGAGCCGGCCATCCCGCGGATCTGCATCGCCGCTGGCGATATCGGCCTTCAGGCCCAGGCGCGGTTGCAGCGGCAGCCCTGCCCAGCGCCAGCCGGTATCGGTGGCCAGGGTCCACGCGCGGACGTCCAGATCGCCGGTCACGGCCCGCAGCTCACCGCCCTGCACCACCAGCTCGGTGTTCCAGTCCAGCGCGCCGGACTGCCCGAACCAGCGCGCGCCCAAGGTCTGCCGCCGCTCGGTACCGCTGCCTGCGGCGAAGCGCGCGCCCTCGCGACGATAGTCCAGCAGATAGAGATCCCACTGGCTGCCGCCTGTGCCCTTGGCCGTCGTCGCATACACGCCGATCAGGTGTGCACCGCGCTCACCGCGGTCATCGAACGCACCGGGGCGGTTCTCGACCGGACGCAGCGCCATCAGGTCCAGCGCGCCCAGCCGGCCCTGCCACCCCACCCGTGCACCATCAAAGGCCAGGCGGATGTTCGGCCCGTCGCGCACCGACAGCAGGCGCGAGCTGCCATAGCCCGCTTCCTGCCGGCCCAGCTGCACGTGCATGCCTCCAGCAGTCCAGCGCCAGTACGCCTGCTGCACGTCCAGCGCGCCGCGATCGGTTCGACCTGGGCCACCGGCCTTGCCGCGCTCGGCATGCGCGCCCAGCTGCAGCTTCGCCTGCCAGTCATCGCGGGCGAAGGTGGCCGATGCCAGCGCACGCAGCAGGCCATAGCCATCCTCGCCGCCACCAACGCCGAACCGGCTCGGGTCGTAGTACATGCCACGCAGGCGCAGCGATGCATCCCACTGCAACTGGCCATCGCCAACCACGGCACAGGCGCCACCGTCGCAGGCCAGTGCCAACGACGGCAACGCCAGTGATGCCAGGGTCAGAACGCGAAGCACGAACATCCCATCGCGCCCCAGAACGCGGTCAGGTCAACGGTTGGCGCGGCATGGCGGGCCGCATGTCCATGCCCACCATGGGTGCTGCAGGCTGCACCGTGATGGTGATGATGGGCCGCCGCCAGGCCAGTGGCGGCGCCGCCGACGTGGTAGCCGCCGAAGCGGTTCACCGGCGACCAGTCCGGCATCGCGGGAGGCAGCTGCGGCGCCAACCCGGCGTAGTCGCCGTCGGCATGCACGATGCGGCCCCCCACCACGGTCAACAGGCTGGTGATGTCGGCGATCTGCTGCTCATCGACACGGAAGAAATCGGCCGACAACAGGATGAAGTCGGCCAGCTGGCCTGTCTTCAGCGTGCCCTTCACCGCTTCGTCGCCGGAAAACCAGGCACTGCCCTGCGTCCACAGGCGCAGGGCCTGGTCGCGCTCCAGCAGGTTCTCATCGCCGTACAGGGCCAGGCCACCAACGGTGCGCCCGGTCACCAGCCACGACAGCGCCACCCACGGGTTGTAGCTGGCCACGCGCGTGGCGTCGGTACCGGCGCCGACCGGCACGCCCTCGGCCAGCATCCGCTTCACCGGTGGCGTGTGCCGCGCCGCCTGCACACCATAGCGCTGCACGAATGCCTCGCCCTGGTAGGCCATGCGGTGCTGCACGGCGATGCCGCCATTCAACGCGCGGATACGCTCGATGTTGCGCGGGGTGATGGTCTCGGCGTGGTCGATGAACCAGTGCAGGCCATCGAACGGCACCTCGCGGTTGACCTGCTCGTAGACGTCGAGGATGCGGCTGATGCTCTCGTCGTAGGTCGCGTGGATGCGGAACGGCCAGCGCTTCTCCACCAGCAGCTTGACCACGTCGTGCAGTTCCGGCTCCAGCTCCGGGGGCAGCTCCGGGCGCGGCTCGTTGAACAGTTCGAAATCGGCTGCCGAGAACACCAGCATCTCGCCGGCACCGTTGTGGCGCAGCAGGTCATCGCCCTGGCGCGGCTGCAGCATCTCGCTCCAGCCGCGGAAATCGCTGACCTCGCTGCCCTTGTTCTGGGTGAACAGGTTGTAGGCGATGCGCACGGTCAGCTGCTGGTCGCGATGCAGCTGCTCGATGACCTGGTAGTCCTCGGGGTAGTTCTGGAAGCCACCGCCGGCGTCGATCACCGAGGTGATGCCCAGGCGGTTCAACTCGCGCATGAAATGGCGGGTGGAATTGGACTGGTATTCGATCGGCAGCTTCGGCCCCTTGGCCAGGGTTGCATACAGGATCAGTGCGTTCGGCTTGGCCAGCAGCAGGCCGGTCGGGTTGCCCAGCGAATCGCGCACGATCTGCCCACCGGGCGGATCCGGCGTTTCCCTGGTATAGCCGCAGGCACGCAGCGCCGCGCGGTTGAGCAGTGCGCGGTCGTACAGGTGCAGCAGGAACACCGGCGTATCCGGGGCGATGTCGTTCAGCTCCTGCAGGGTCGGCAGGCGCTTCTCGGTGAACTGGGTAGCGGTGAATCCACCGACCACACGTACCCACTGCGGCGCGGGCGTGCGGTCCACCTGCGCCTTCAGCATGGCCATCGCATCGGCCAGTGACCGCAGGCCGTCCCAGCGCAGCTCCAGGTTGTAGTTCAAGCCACCACGGATAAGGTGGGTGTGGCTGTCATTGAGACCCGGCACCAGTCGCCGTCCCTGCGCATCGATGAGGGTGGCTTCGCTGCCCCAGTCGCGCATGATCTGTTCATCGCTGCCGACGGCGACGATGCGCCCCTCCTGCACGGCCAATGCCTGCGCATGCGGTTGCTGCGGATCGAGGGTGGTGATGCGTGCATTGCGGATGACCAGCGTGCTCATGCGGCGCTCCTTGGAAGGGGATTCGATGGCGACGGCGGTGCCGCCAGCCAGGCCCAGCGCCAGCGCGGCACCGGTGGCCAGGACCACGTTGCGGCGGCCAGGATCGAGAGGGTCGTTGCTCATGCGATGTCTCCAGAAAGAACCAGCCCATCCACCGCCCATGCACCGGGCCCGGCCAGGGCGATGGCCAGCAATACCAGCGTCCACAACAACGGATACTCGGCACCGCCGCGCATCCAGAACCATCCTTTGGGCAGTGCTAGCAGTGCGGTGAAGGCGATGAACGCGGCAGCCACGAGCGCGGCGATCCGGGCCTGCCAGCCCAGCATCACCGCGGTGCCGGCCACCACCTGCAGCAGCGCAAGAAGCAATGGCAACGGGGCCGCTGCAGGCAGACCGAAGCCACGCAGTTCGCCGGCAAAGCCCGCCAAGCCAGGCCCGTTGAACCAGCCGAACAGTTTCCCCAGCGCGTGCGGCAGCAGGAATCCTCCCGCCGCCACCCGCAGGATCAGCAAGGCCAGGTCGAGGCCATGGCCGTCGCGCACGCTCAGTGCCCGCCTTCCTGGGCGCCGAACATGGTCTTGGCGTACTGGATGCCGACGCCATAGCCGCCCGCATGGTCGCGGGCGATGCCGGTGGTCAGGTCGTAGGTTTCACCGCGCGCCCAGTCGCGCTGCAGTTCCAGCAGGTACTGCACGCTGGTGATCGGCACCGCACCGGCCTGCACCATGCGGGTGATCGCGCGTTCGTGCGCCTCTTCGCTCACATCGCCGCAGGCATCGGTGATCACATAGACCTCGAACCCCTGCTCCAGCGCCGACAGCGTCGGTCCGACGATGCAGACGCTGGTCCACAGCCCGGCCAGCACCAGCCGACGCTTGCCGATACGGTTCACCTCATCGATCACCGGCTGGTCTTCCCAGGTGTTCATCGAGGTGCGATCGAACACCGTCTGGCCCGGGAAGATCGCCGGCAGCTCCGGGAACATCGGGCCGGAGAACGACTTCTCGGCCACCGTGGTCAGCAGCACCGGCACGTTGAAGCCCTTCGCGCCCTTGCTGATCAACGACACGTTGTTGCGCAGTGCGGAGATGTCGATGGTGTGGGTGGCGAACGCCATCTGCGACTGGTAGTCGATCAGGATCAGGGCGTGGTCGGTGGGTGACAGCAGTGCCTTGGCGGGGGTGGCGGTGGCGAGGCTCATGGGTGGACTCCAGTGGAAGAAACAACAAGGGGACGTGCGAGCGCCGCATCGCCGGCCAGATACTGGCCGGGACTGCAGCCGGTCTCGGCGCGGAAGCTGCGGACGAAATGGCTCTGGTCGAAAAAGCCCAGATGCTGGGCCAGGCAGGTCATCGACTGCCCATGGGTCGCCAGCAGCTGCCGCGCACGTTCAATGCGCCGTCGGCGTACATAGCGAAGCGGGCTGGCACCGGTGCCATTGCGGAACAGGCGCACCAGATGAAAACGGCTGACGCAGGCGACTTCGGCCAGCTCGGTGACCCGCAGCGGCTGCGACAGGTGCTCATCGATGTAGCGCAGCGCACGCTGCAGGGCGGCCGACTGCTGGGGCGCCAGCGTGGGCGTGGGCTCGGCGGGCGAAAGGACGGTAGCCATGTTCGGGCGCCGCAGCGGGGGTGGCCCATGGTGCGGCGCCAGCCGTCGGCGCCCTACCCCCAACGGTCGAGGTCAACACTCACCCGATCGGGGGAGGCGGCCGTCGCAGGCGTCGCCGGCCGAACAGCCGCGCGTCCAGCGAATAGGCGCCCGGCCCCAGCAGCAACAAGGCCAACGGCAGCAGCGACCATGGCAACGCCGCGCCCTGCCAATAGAGCCCCGGCACCGCCAGCGCAACCGCCAGCGGCGTCAGCAGGCCGGGCAACAGCAAACCCGTTGCCGCCAGGCACAGCCACCACGACCCACCTGCAGCGGTACCTGGCAGCAACAGCGCGCTGGCGACGCACATTCTCAGCCACAGCAATCCCAGGCCCGGGCCGCGATCGGGAAACATCACATACAAGCGCTGCATCGCCGGCCTCCATCATCCATGTCGGCGTGATAGCCGACCCCGCTGCATCACGCCTACCCCATTCGGGTCACCTGCGCCTGCCCCGCACCTGCCAGAATGAGCGCCATGCGTGGCCACATCATCCCTCTCCCGCGTCGCCTGCCGGCGCTGCTGTCGTGCCTGCTGTTGTGGATCGCCCTGCCCGTGCTCGCTGCGCAGCATCCGGTGATCAGCGACGGCATGCCCGGCTACCAGCACACCGCGTGGCGGGTCGGCCAAGGGGCGCCCGGCGATATCTGGGACATCGCCCAGGATCGTGAGGGCATGCTGTGGCTGGCGACCGGCTCGGGCCTGTACCGCTTCGACGGTCGCCGTTTCGAGCGCCAGGCGGCGCCTGCGGGCGCCCGCTTCCCCTCCACCAACATGGTCACGCTCGGCCTCGACGGCGAGGGCGACGACCTGTGGATCGGCTATTTCCAGGCCGGCATCAGCCAGTTCTCGCCGCAGCGGCTGCGCAGTTTCGGGCGCGCACAGGGTGTGCCGGTGGGCGTGGTGCCGCGCTTCGCGCATGACCACAACGGACGCCTGTGGGCGGCAGTCAATGGCGGCCTGCGCTGGTTCGACGGGCAACGCTGGCAGGCTCCGGCCGCCGATGAAGGCGTGCCACAACGTCGTGTGCAATGGCTGCTGCAGGACAGCCACGGCACCTTCTGGGTGCTGGCCGACCTGCACATCTGGAAGCGCCCGGCGGGAAAGACCGCATTTGAGAACACCGGCATCGCGGTCTCGCAGATGGCGTCCCTGGTGGAAAGCCCGCAGGGCGAGATCTGGCTGGCCGACCGCATCCGCGGCACCTCACCACTGGCCAACGCGCACGGGCTGCTGCCCCCCAGCGAACGGGAAGCGCGGCGCATGCCGGACCTGGTCGCCTCGCGGCTGCAGTTCACTGCCGATGGCGCACTGTGGGCCACGATGAGCCCGCACGGTGGCGTCGCCCGCGTCACCTTCGAAGGTCAGCGCGCCGTGCGCATCGAGCGCTTCGACACGCCACAGGGCCTCACCGCGACCTCGGCGGTGCCGGTCATCGCTGACCGCGAAGGCAACCTGTGGGTCGGCACCAACCTCGGCCTCAACCGCTTCCGCGCACGCAGCGTGCAGACGCTGGCCGTCGGCCCCAGCGATCCTTACCGCTCGCTGGTACGCGGCAGCGACGGCCGCGTTTACGGCTATGGCGAAGACCTCAAGCTGTTCGACCTGCAGCGCCCGCTGCTGGCCGAAAGCGCAGCGCAGTTGCAGGCCGCCGCGCAGCGGGCACCCACCCCCGTCTGGCAGTTCGACTGGATCAACCTCGCGCGCACGGTGGGCGGCCACACCACGCGCATTTCACTGCCCGCGCCGTTCACCGGCCAGCCCCTGCATGCCCTGCTGTTTGCCGACGATGACCAGGCCTGGGTCTGCGCCGGTGAGCAGGCCGTGCTGCAGTACGCGGATAGCCGGTGGCGACGCGAGACACGGCTGCCCGAACAGGCCTGCTCGTCGCTGGCGCGTGCCAGCAACGGCGCGCTGTTGCTTGGTTATTCCGACGGCACGCTGCGCCGCCTCGATAACGGATCGGTCGACACGTTCGGCACGGCACAGGGGCTGTCGGTCGGCCCGATAACCGCGCTGCTGCAGCATGACGATCTACTGCTGGTTGCCGGTGAGGCGGGCTTGGCCGCGCGCCTCGGCAACGGTCGATTCCTGCCCGTGCGCACCAGCACCACCGGCATCCTCGAAGGCATTACCGGCATGGTCGCCGATGGCCAAGGGCGGCTCTGGCTCAACGGCAGCCGCGGCCTGGTGCGGCTTGAAGTCGCTACCCTGCGCAGCGCACTGCGCGACGGCCAGCCAGTCGCCCCGCGCCTGTTCGATGCCGTCGATGGCATGCCCGGCATTGCCCTGCAGAGCGGCCCCATCCCGACCGCCGTGCTGGCCGCCGACGGCCTGCTGTGGCTGGCCACCAACCAGGGCCTGGCATGGTTGGACACGTTGCAGCCGCACATCAACACCATGGCGCCCGGGGTACGCATCGGCGACGTGCTGTATGGCACCACCCAGACGCCGTTGCAGGAGGGATTGCGCCTGCCGGCCGGCACCTCCCAGCTGCAGATCGACTATGTCGCGCTGTCGCTGGCGCGGCCCGAGCGCAACCGCTACCGCTACCGCCTGTCCGGCGTGGACGACGGCTGGCAGGACGCCGGTGGCAGCACGCGCGCGTACTACACCAATCTGGCCCCGGGGCATTACCGTTTCGAGGTGGAGGCTGCCAATGAGGATGGCATCTGGAGCCGCGTGCCAGCCAGCCGCACCTTCCGGATCGCGCCCACGTTCCTGCAGAGCATCTGGTTCAAGCTGTTGTGCGTGGTGCTGGTGCTGGCCGTGCTGATGCTGGCCATCCGCATCCGCAGCGGCCAGCTCGCGATGCTGTTCCGCGCCCGCCTGCAGGAGCGCAACGGCGAGCGCGAACGCATCGCACGCGACCTGCACGACACTCTGCTGCAGGGCAGCCAGGGGCTCATCCTGCGGCTGCACGCGATCAGCCAGTCCGCGCAGACGCCTGAACCGGTGCGCACCCAGCTGGAGGCGGCGATGCAGTTGGCCGAGCAGAATCTTGCCGAAGGCCGGGAGCGGGTCAACGCTCTGCGTGACGGACCGTTTGCCGGTCGCGACCTCGCCTCGGCGCTGGCCGATGTGCACGCCGAGTACGCGGGCCAGGGCACCAACCCGCTGCGCCTGACCGTGGAAGGCAGCCCGCCGCCCCTGCAGACCGATGCCGCCGAAGAAGTGTTCCTGATCGGACGCGAGGCCATCCGCAACGCCTTGCGGCATGCGCAGGCCAGTGCCATCGAAGTGGAACTGTCCTACGGCACCCGCTGCTTCCTGCTGCACGTACGCGATGATGGTGTCGGCATTGCCAACGAGGATGCCGGCCGCGGTCATTGGGGCATGCAGGGCATGCGCGAGCGCGCACAGCGGCTGGGCGCGGAATTGCAGCTGTGGACCCGACCGGGACTGGGCACCGAAGTGGCGCTGTCCGTGCCGGCCCGTCGCCTGTATCACCGCCGTCCATCGCGCTGGCGCTGGCCCTGGAGCAGACCCACCCATGACTGAATCCCTTCCTCCCATCGGCGTACTGGTGGTTGATGACCATCCCCTGCTGCGCGATGGCCTGGCGGCACTGCTGAGCACGCACGCAGACCTGCGCCTGCTCGGCGAAGCCGCCGATGGCGAAGAAGCGCTGGCCCGCTACCAGCAGCTGCAACCGGATGTGGTGCTGATGGACCTGCAGATGCCTCGCATGGACGGCGTGGAAGCGATCGTGCGGATCCGCGCGCTTGATCCCCGCGCCCGCATCATCGTGCTGACGACCTACCGCGGCGATGTGCGTGCGGTGCGTGCCCTGCAGGCCGGCGCCAGCGCCTATCTGCTGAAGGACACGCTGCGCCACGAACTGGTGGACACCATCCGCACGGTGGCCAGCGGCCGTCGTGCACCGATACCCGCGGAGGTGGCGGCCAGCATCGCCGCGCATGTCGTGGAAGACCGGCTGTCGCCACGCGAAACCGAAGTACTGCGCCACGTGGCCGGTGGCCTGTCGAACAAGCGCATCGGCGAACGCATGCAGATTTCCGAGCAGACGGTGAAGGCGCACATGAAAAGCCTGATGGACAAGCTGGGCGTCGGCGACCGCACCCACGCGGTAACCCAGGCGCTGCGCCGCGGAATCATCAGCCTGGATGACACCGGTCAGGAGTAAAGGGGGTTCGGCCGGGCTGCGCCCGGCACCCGCAGAAGCAACGGCAACGGCAACTGCAACAGCAACAGCGGGTCTGCTGCGGGATGGCGGGGTGGGTCCGGTGGCAGGGGCCGCTGCAAGTACGTCCATGTAAGCTCGGTCGCCGCATCCATGCGGCTCACGCCCCTGTCACCGGACCC
>NZ_JBHZOP010000017.1:0-20149 GCF_042787595.1 Stenotrophomonas sp. YIM B13575
GGTCCGGTTGCGGGGGACGCCGTAAATACGTCCCTGTAGGCTTGGCCGCGGCATCCATGCCGCGGACACCCCCGCAACCGGACCCACCCCGCCTTCGACAGATTTCTGCTGCTGTTGGTGGGTGTCGACCTTGGTCGACACGTAGATCCACGCCATGCGTGGATGCTCTTTGATCAATTGTCGAAATATTCGATTTCGATGGAGATTCATCCACGCATGGCGTGGATCTACTGCTCGCGGGGAACTGTCGAAGGCGGGGCACTGTGGGTTTGCGGGGTGTGAGCCGCATGGATGCGGCGACCAAGCCTCCATGGACGGATTCACGGCGTCCCCGCAAACCCACAGTGCCCCGCCATCCCTCGGAGTACCGCTGTTGCTGTTGCTGTTGCCGTGGCTTTGGCCGTTGCCTCTGCAGGTGCAGGGCGCAGCCCTGCCGAAAACCCCCTTGGGCGTAGAATGCGGGCATGAGCGAATCCCTCGACAACCACCTGGTCCACGGCCGCCGCCAGCGGCCCGACGGCCCTTCGCCGATCGATGTCATTTCGGTCCAATCACAACTGGTCTACGGCCATGCCGGCAACAGCGCCGCGCTGCCGCCGATGCGCGCGCTCGGTGTGCGCGTGGCCTCGATCCCGACCACGCTGCTGAGCAATGCGCCGTTCTACGAGACCACCCGTGGCCGAGTGCTGCCCAGTGACTGGTTCGCCGACCTGCTGCTCGGCACGCGCGAACGTGGTCTTCCGCAACGGGCGAAAATGCTGGTGTCCGGCTACTTCGGCAGCGCCGCCAATGGTGCCGCGTTTGCTGATTGGCTGGACGAGATCCTGCCGGCATGCCCGCAGCTGCGCTACTGCCTGGACCCGGTGATCGGCGATACCCACACCGGTCCCTACGTGGAGCCAGGCCTGGAGGCGATCTTCGCTGAACGCCTGCTGCCGCATGCCTGGCTGGTCACCCCGAATGCGTTCGAACTCGGTCGCCTGACCGGCATGCCGGCGTTGGCCGAAGCCGATGCCATCGCCGCCTCGCGTGCGCTGCTGGCGCGCGGTCCGCAATGGGTGCTGGCCCACAGCGTCGGCGGCAATCCGGGCGAGCTGGTGACGTTGGCGGTAGGTCGCGAGGAAACCTGGCGCTGGACCTCGCCGCTGCTGCCGGTCGACGTGGCGGGCACCGGCGACGTGCTGATGTCGCTGATGGTGTCCTTCCTGCTGCGCGGTGAGCCGATGCAGATGGCCATCTCGCGTGCCATCGCCGGCACCCACGCGGCGCTGGAGGCAACCCTGGCCCATGGCTTCGAGGAGTTCGACGTGATCGCGGCCGCACCGGCGGCACTGGCCGACGGGATGCGCTTCCGCGCCGAACGGCTGGCATGAGCGGGCTGCACGAGCGCACGCCGCGCACGGTCGGCATCGTCGGCAGTGCCGGCGCCTACGGGCGCTGGCTGACCCGGTTCTTCGAACAGCACATGCAGGTGCGGGTGATCGGCCACGATCCGGCCGATCCAGATTCGCATGCGCCGGAGCAGTTGCTGGAACAGGCCGATGTGCTGGTGTTCTCCGCACCGATCCGGCACACGTCCGCGTTGATCGCCGAGTACGCGCGCCTGTCGGCTGGCCGCGAGCAGGAACGCTTGTGGCTGGATGTGACCTCGGTGAAGGAAGCGCCGGTGCAGGCGATGCTGGCCTCGCGCGCCGAGGTGGTGGGCCTGCATCCGATGACCGCGCCGCCCAAGGCGCCGACCCTGAAGGGCCGGGTGATGGTGATCTGCGAGGCCCGGCTGCAGCAGTGGCGGCCCTGGGTCGACGCGTTGTGCCAGGCGCTGCAGGCAGAGTGCGTGCGGGCCACGCCACAGCACCACGACCAGATGATGGCGCTGGTGCAGGCCATGGTGCATGCGAGCCATCTGGCCCAGGCGGGTGTGCTGCGCGAGTACCAGCCGCAGTTGGGCACGCTGGCGGCGATGCTGCCGTATCGGTCGGCCTCGTTCGAGCTGGATACCGCGATCATCTCGCGCATCCTGTCGTTGAATCCGGCGATCTATGAAGACATCCAGTTCGGCAATCCCTATGTGGCGCCGATGCTGCAACGGTTGATCGGCCAGTTGCAGACCCTGCAGGCGCAGGTAGGGCAGGGCGACGATGCTGCGCGTGGCGCATTCCGCGAACACCTGCTGGGGGCCAACAGGACTGCCTTCGGCGATCAGGCACTGGCCGCGGGAAACTACACCTTCGAACGCGTCGGCTATCTGCTGGCCGACTTGACCGAGCGCAACGCCCTGTCGGTGCATCTGCCTGAAGACCGCGCGGGTTCGTTGCGCGAACTGCTCAACGTGTTCGAGCAGCATGGCATCAGCCTGGCCTCGATCCATTCCTCGCGCACGCCGGCCGGTGAGGTGCATTTCCGTATCGGCTTCGTGGCGGGCAGCGAGCCAGAGGCTATCGCCGCCGCCGCCGCCGAGGTGGATGCCAGCGGGATCGGCCGGGTGCTCGCATAGAACATTCATCCACAGGGCGTGTGGATGGCTTCTGCGCAAACATGTGGATAACCGGCTGCAGGCCTTGGCAGGCAAGGTTGTCAAGATGGTTGGTCAAAAAATGACCAACCTTTTTTGATGGAACCAACGGCTGAGCCAAACGTGGCTCGGCGCTGCAGCGGAACGCTAGATCGACAACCTGACCTCACCACCGCTGGTCGTGAATTCGCGGCCGTTGCGCACCAGCTGGCGGCCGTCGTCGAGTTCATAACGTGGCGTCGTCTCGGAACCGTGCCCGCTGCCGCTGGCCTCGGGCTTGAACTCGATGATGATGTGGCTTTCGCCATTGCTGTCGACAGCAGGGAACTGACGGAACGACATGGTGGACCTCCCTCAGCGGTTGTTCGCTACGCTGCCAGAGTGATCCGGCCGGTGTTAGCCGGCCGTCATCAATCGATGAACTGCAGGCGTGCAAGCTCGGCATACAGGCCGCCTTCAGCCAGCAGCTGCGCATGCGTGCCCTCGGCCACGATGCGGCCATGATCCATCACCACGATGCGGTCGGCCTTCAGCACGGTCGCCAGCCGATGGGCGATGACCACCGTGGTGCGCCCGGCCATCAATCGTTCCAGTGCCTGCTGCACGCCATGCTCGCTTTGCGCGTCCAGCGCGCTGGTGGCTTCGTCGAGCAGCAGGATCGGTGCGTCCTTCAGCAAGGCACGGGCGATCGCCACACGTTGTTGTTGGCCACCGGACAGGCGGGCACCGCGCTCGCCCAGTTCGCTGTCGTAACCCTGCGGCAGTGCCCGCAGGAAGGCGTCGGCCTCGGCGGCACGGGCTGCCTCTTCCACTTCGGCGTCGCTGGCCTCCAGCCGGCCATAGCGGATGTTGTCGCGTGCGCTGGCGGCGAACAACGTCGGCTGCTGCGGCACCAGCGCGAGCTGTGCGCGAAGCGCGGCCGGATCGACGTCGCGCACATCGATGCCGTCCACGCAGATGCGCCCGGCGGCCGGATCGTGGAAGCGCAGGAGCATCGACAGCACCGTGCTCTTGCCGGCGCCTGAGGGGCCAACCAGGGCGACGGTTTCACCCGGTCGCACGTGCAGGTTGAAATGGTCCAGTGCGGCCTGGTCCGGTCGCTGCGGGTAGTTGAACACCACGTCGTCGAAGTGGATTTCGCCACGCAGTGGCTGCGGCAGCGCACGCGGCGTGGCCGGCGCACGGATCTCGATGTCTTCCTGCAGCAGCTCGCCGATGCGGCCCATGCCGCCGGAGGCGCGCTGCAGTTCGTTCCACACTTCGGCCAAGGCACCGACCGAGCCGCCGCCGATCAGTGCGTACAGCACGAACTGACCTAGCGTGCCGGCGCTGAGACGCCCGTCGATGACGTCGTGCGCGCCCAGCCACAACACGCCGACAATCGCGCCGAACACCAGCAGGATGGCACTGGCGGTGACCAGCGACTGCGCGCCGATGCGCCGGCGTGCGGCGCGGATCGCATCGCCCAGCGCATGGTCGAAACGGCCGCGTTCATAAGGTTCGCGCGCATGCGCCTGCACCGTGCGCACCGCGCCCAGCGTTTCGCTGGCCAGGCTGTTGGCATCGGCGATGCGGTCCTGGCTGCTGCGGGCGACAACGCGCAGTTTGCGCGCGCCGATGATGATCGGCAGCACCGCCAGCGGAATGCCGAGCAGCGACCAGGCGGCCAGCCGTGGGCTGGTGACGAACAGCATCGCCAGGCTGCCGACCACGGTGACGCTGCTGCGCAGCGCCACGGACATGGTCGAGCCGACCACGCTGCGCAGCAGTTCGCTGTCGGCGGTCAGGCGCGACACCAGTTCGCCGCTGCGGCTGCGGTCGTGGAAGCCAGCGCCGAGCTGGATCAGGTGCGCGTAGAGGCGGCTGCGCAGATCCGCCACGACCTTCTCGCCGAGCAGCGAAACAAAGTAGAAACGCGCGGCCGTCGCCAGCGCCAGCACCACAGCCACCAGCATCAGCAGCGCAAAGGCACGGTTGATCTGGCCGCCGCTGCTGAAGCCGTGGTCGATCATCTGCTTCACGGCCGGCGGCAGGCTCAGGGTCGCCGCCGAAGAAACGGCCAGGGCCAGCAGCCAGGCGCTGAACAAGCCGCTGTGGCGGCGCACGAACGGCCACAGCGTACGCAGGCTGCCCAGTCGGCGCAGCGGCGGGGTGGCCGGGTCGGAGGCCGGTGCGTCCTTGTCAGTCATCGAGGCGGTCATCTTGTTGGATACGGATACGATCACGGGTGGCGTCGCGCAGGCGGATTTTCAATGCGTCGACCTGGTCGGCGGGCAATTCCACCCGCAATCTCACGCCATTGGCATCGAACTGTTCATCGCGCTTTTCGGCGGCATGGGCGGGCAGGGCCGCGTGCAGTGCGCCCAGATCCTCGAATCCGGCCAGCAGCTGCAGCCGCGCCATCGCGACCAGCGGCAGGCGTGGCGCGGTGCGCAGGCATTCGGCAGCGGCGCCGCCGTACGCGCGGACCAGGCCACCGGCGCCCAGCTTGATGCCGCCGAACCAACGGGTGACCACCACCATCACCCGGTCGAATCCCTGGCCATCAATGGCGGCCAGGATCGGCCGGCCAGCGGTGCCGGCCGGTTCGCCATCGTCGCTGGAGCGATAGTCCTGGCCGTGCCGGTAGGCCCAGCAGTTGTGGGTCGCATCGGCCACGGCCACCTCCTGCAGAAAGGCCAGCGCAGCAGACGCACCCTCGATCGGCGCGGCATGCGCGATGAAGCGGCTGTGCTTGACGTCGAGGGTGTAGCTGACCGGTTGGGCGAGGGTATCGGGCATTCCCTTCATTCTACGGGCTTGCCGTCGACATGCCTCAGTCGTCCAGCAATGGCCGCACATCCTTTGGCAGTCGCGCCTCGGGATAGGTCTGCAGGTAGCGCTCCAGGCTCGCCCTGGCCAAGTCGCGCTGGCCGGAATCGCGACGCTCGCGGATCTTCTGCAGCCATTGCCGGCGGGGCAGCCCGGCATCGGCCTGCACTTCGGCCTGTACGGCCTCCGCGCTGAGGCCTGCATCGCTGGCGCGGCGCATGACGCCCGGTGCGGTTCGGCCGGCCGCGTCCTGCTTGGCCGCGGTGAGTGCGATGCGGTCTTCGGCCGTGGCCTGTGCGGAAGACGTTGATTCCGCCGTCGCCGCCGTGGCCTTGCGCGCCCTCATCGCCGCAGCAGGAGCCGCAGGCGCGGATGCAGGCGCAGGCATCGAATAGGCTTCCGGTGCGGCTGGCGCTGCCGCAGGCATCGCAGGCGCGGCGAACGCTGTGTCGGCGGCGGGCGCAGGTGGCGGTGCCGGCGCCATCATCGGAGCAGGTGCCTGTCGGGGTATGGCGGGCGCGGGCTTCGGCACGTCTGCGATGGCTGCCGCCGAAGCAGGTGCTGCCTCAGCGGCCGCAGGTGCAGGTGCTGCTGTCGGTGCCGCTGCCGCTGCACGTGCCGGCGCAGTCTCGGCGGCGGCGACATCGGCGGCTGCGCTGTCGGAGGCCATGCCTTCGGCGTTCGCATCGGCTGCCATTTCCCGTGCAGCCGGCGCGGTGGCAACCGCCTCCGCAGGGGCCGACGGCGGCTCAGGGCGCATCTGCCAGGCAATGCCGACGGCGAACACCGTCGATGCGGCTACGCCGAATACGGCCGGCCAGCGGCGGCGCGGGCGCAGCGTACGCGGTGCGGCCGGCAGCAGAGTCGCCTCAGGGGCCGGCGCCTCCACGGCCGCACGCGCGGCGGCCAGAATCGCCGCGTCCAGCGCCGGCGGAGGGCTCTGTTCGGCGCGGCGCCCCAGCAGGCGTGCCAGCTCGCGTTCTTCCGGCGTCAGTGGATCGTCTCGGTTCATGCGTTCAGTCCCGCACGCAGCTTGTCCATCGCATAGCGCAGCCGCGATTTCACGGTTTCCCGGCCAACGCCGGTGATCTGGCCGATCTCCTCCAGGCTCAGTTCCTGTTCCAGCCGCAGCTGCAGCACTTCACGCTGTTCTGCGGGCAGTTCTTCCATCGCCAGTTGGATGCGGCGACGTTGTTCGAATTCGGACAGCTCCGCTTCCGGGGTCTGCCCATCCTCCAGCGCGGCCAGGCGCAGATCGGCATCGGCCGGTGCAGGGGGGCGATGGCGGGCGGCGCGCCAGTGGTCATTCAGGCGGTTGTGGGCGATGCGGAACAGCCAGGTGCTGAAGGCCGCGTCGGCCTGCCAGCCGGCCCGCGCGCTGATCACCCGCTGCCAGACGTCCTGGAACATCTCCTCGGCCAGCGCGGTGTCGCGAAGCTGCCGCAGCAGGAAGCCGAACAGGCGCTTGCGATGACGTGCATACAGGCTTTCGAACGCGTGCACTTCACCGGCGGCCCAGGCCAGCATCAAGGCTTCATCGGTTGGCAGGGCGCTGGCATCCACGCCGTACAGGGTAAGCCCTGCGGGCGGTGGCGCATAGCCGGCGATGGTGTGGGACAGGGCGACAGTCACGGCGGGAATCGGGAGAGGATCGACAGGAAAAACGTCCGACGGCACGTTTCGGGGTTAGCGGGCTTCCATTGCCCCCCGGGTGGCGCGTTATGCTCGGTAATTCAGGGGAGGCGGCGCTCAGGCGGCGCCAAGAGAACGTCATTTGTCCACCGAAGCCGACCGCGCGCTGGAAGCGTCACACAACGAGCCCGTGCTGAGCGCGGCGCTGGTGCGCGCGCTGCATGCGCTTCTGCCGGAAACGGCGGTCGTGCGCGTCGGCTGGGACGATCCGCAGCTCGGCAGCGGGCAGGGCGGTTGGCCGACCGGCAACGGTGACGAGGACGTCTGGTCGCCGCTGGCCGACCCTGCCGAAGGCCACCACGGCTGGGAGTACGACGGCGCCCGGCTGCTGCTGTCGGTACGCGGCGCGACGCCTTCCCCGGCCTGGTGGGGGCTGGCCCGGCAGGCCATGGAACTGGCCCTGCAGCGTGGCCGCCAGGCGGGGCAGATCAAAGCGCTGGAAGAGGCGGAGCGGTTGCAGCAGGCGCTGTTCCAGATTGCCGACCTGGCCGGTGCGGACCTGGAAATGAGCGAGATGCTGCGCCATGTGCACGGCGTGCTGGGTACGCTGATGTACGCGGAGAACTGCTACATCGTCGAGTACGACGATGCTCGTCGGCAGATCCGCTTCCTGTACTTCGCCGACCAGGTCGATGACTTCGTCGCCGATCCTGCACAGGGCTACGACATCGACCAGATGCCACGCAGCCTGACCGTGGCGCTGCTGCGGCATGGCCGGCCGCTGAGCGGGCCCTCGCGCGAACTGCTGGCCCGCGTCGACCAGGAGCACGACCCGCAGCGCGGCCCGGAAAGCCTGGACTGGCTGGGCGTACCGATGCTGCGCGATGGCCGCGTGTGCGGTGCGATCGTGGTGCAGAGTTACGAGCATGCCGACCGCTACGGCGAAGCCGAACGCGCGCTGCTGGGTTTTGTCGCCCAGCACGTGCAGACCGCCATGGACCGTCGCCAGGCGCAGGTGCGGCTGGAGCAGCAGGTGGAACGGCGCACGCAGGAGCTGCAGCGCGCCAATCTCAGCCTGCAGGATGAAGTGGCCGAGCGCCGCCGCGCCGAGCAGTTGCAGACCGCGCTGTACAACATTGCCGAAATGGCGATGTCGGCCGACAGCCTGGCGCAGTTCTACGGGCAGGTGCACGGCGTGGTCGGGCGCTTGCTGGATGCGCGCAATTTCTATATCGCGCTGGTCAATGCCGAGGGCGATGGGCTGGATTTCGTCTATTCGGTCGACGAGCACAACGCGAGTCGTGCACCGCGCGCGTTCAGTCGCGGCCTGACCGAATATGTGGTCCGCCATCGGCGCCCCCTGCTGGCCTCGCGTGCACAGATCGATGCGCTGCTGGAAACCGGCGAGGTGCGCGAATCCGGCGCACGTTCGCAGTGCTGGCTCGGCGTGCCGTTGCTGCGCGATGACGAAGTGGTCGGTGCGATCGTGGTGCAGAGTTACACCGAGCAGATCGCCTTCAGCGTGCATGACCAGCGCCTGCTGATTTTCGTCGCGCAGAACATCGGCACCGGTCTTGCGCGCCAGCGCGACCAGCAGCGCCTGCGCTCGGCGCATGCCGAACTGGAAAAGCGGGTGGAGGAGCGCACCCGTGAACTGGCCGAGGTCAACGACAAGCTGCTGGGCCAGATCGGCGAGCGCCTGCGCGCCGAGCAGCGACTGACCCACCAGGCCATGCACGACGCGCTGACCGGGCTGCCCAATCGCCTGCACCTGCTGGACAGGCTGCAGGATGCGCTGGCGCTGGCCCGGCGCGAAGGCGGGCCGGTGTTCGCGGTGCTGTTCCTGGACCTCGACCGTTTCAAGCTGGTCAACGACAGCATCGGCCACGCCGCCGGCGATCGCATGCTGGTGGAAGTGGCCAAGCGCATCGTGTCCATGGCCGGTGACAACGACGTGGTGGCGCGCCTCGGCGGCGATGAGTTCGCCGTGCTGCTGCACTGTCCGGAGGGCCTGGCGCAGGCCCTGGATTTCGGCCAGCGGTTGTTGCTGGCGCTGCAGGAGTCGATGTGGATCGCCGGTCGCGAGCTGTTCCCGTCCGGCAGCCTGGGCATTGCCCTGTGGAACCCGCGCTATCGCACCGGCGAGGAACTGCTGCGCGATGCCGATGCGGCGATGTACCGGGCCAAGGCGCAGGGCCACGACCGCTGCTCGATCTTCGATGAGGAGATGCGCGAGCAGGCGCTGCGCAGCCTGGATCTGGAGGCTGACCTGCGACGGGCGATCAACAATCGCGATTTCGTGCCGTTCTACCAGCCGATCGTGCGCCTGGCCGACGGCGAGGTGGTCGGCCACGAGGCCCTGCTGCGCTGGAAGCACGAGCGCCGTGGCCTGTTGCTGCCGGGCGCGTTCCTGGAACTGGGCGAGGAAAGTGGCCTGATCGAACAGGTCGACTGGTTGATCTACGAGCAGGTCATCGCAGGCCTCGCCGACGGCGGGCGTGGCTACGTGTCGGTCAATGTGTCGCCACGGCATTTCCGCTCGGCCGAGTTCAGCGAGCGCCTGTATGGGCTGCTGGAGGCCTTCAACGCGGACCCGCGGCGGCTGCGCCTGGAGATCACCGAGGTCGCGCTGCTCGACGATGGTCCGCATACGCTGCGCATCCTGAAGGGCCTGCGCGAACGCGGCATCCAGGTGCAGCTGGATGATTTCGGTACCGGCTTCTCGGCACTGTCCTACCTGCACCGTTTCCCGATCAGCACCTTGAAGATCGACCAGAGCTTCATTGCCGGCCTGCACGGGCCGGAGGCGCAGAGTACGCGCGCGCTGGTGGAGGGCGTGCTGTCGTTGGCACGCACGCTGGGCATCGAGACGATCGGCGAAGGCATCGAGACCGAGGCGCAGCGTGACACGCTGTTCGAACTCGGCTGCGACTACGGCCAGGGTTACTTGCTGGGTCGGCCGGCGCCGTGGACGCGCGCGGCGGCCTGAGCCACCGCGCGCGCAGTCTTCAACGCAGCGCCGCGCGGCGCTTCTCGTCGATCCATTTCGACGCCTGGGCCGGCTGGTAGTTCTTCATCCAGGCCAGCATCTCTTCGATGTCCGAGCCGTACCACAGGTCCTGGCGCTGCTCGGGGTGCAGGAAGCGCTCTTCCACCATGCGATCGATCATGCCGATCAGCGGTGCGTAGAAGCCGTCCACGTCGAGGAACGCGCACGGCTTGTTGCCGATGCCGAGCTGGCGCCAGGTCAGCATCTCGAAGATCTCTTCCATGGTGCCGAAGCCGCCGGGCAGGGCGACGAAGCCATCGGACAGATCGAACATGCGCGACTTGCGTTCATGCATCGAACCGACGATCTCCAGTTCGGTCAGGCCGCGATGGGCCACTTCCCAGTCGGCCAGCTGGCGCGGAATCACGCCGGTGACCTCACCGCCGGCGGCGAGCACGGCATTGGCCACGGTCCCCATCAGGCCGACGTTGCCGCCGCCGTACACCAGGCGCATGCCGTCGCGGGCGATGCGGTCGCCCAGCGCGATGGCGCGTTCGGTGTAGACCGGCTTGCTGCCAGCGTTGGAACCGCAGTACACACAGATCGACTTCATGGATCTTCCTGTCTTGGCCGGAAACGAAAACGCCCCGCCGTTGACCAGTGAAGCCGGTCGCAGGGCGGGGTGTCCGGGCAATTATGAGGCCTTGCCGTTGTTCTCTGTAGCGCCGGGCCATGCCCGGCGGCATTTCGTTCAGATCACGGCCAGCCCGTCAGCCCCAGCCGGGCGGCGCCCGGCGCTACGCGGGTGCGGAGTTACGCAGCGGCAGCCTGCTCGCGGCGGGGCCCTTCACGCAGCGCGCGGCCCACCATGCCCACCAGCAGGTCCAGCTCGCTGCTGTCCATGCCGAAGTGCGGGGTGAAGCGCAGCGAGTTCTCGCCGCCATGGATCACGTTGATGCCGTGCTGGCGCAGCCATTCCTCCGTGGAATTGGCGCCATAGCACTTGAACTGCGGCGCCAGCTCGCAGGAGAACAGCAGGCCGGTGCCCTGCACCTTGGTGATCAGGCCGCCCAGCTCGTTCTTCAGCTGCTCCAGCTTGCGCACCGCTTCGGCGCCGCGCTCGGTGATGTTGGCGCGGACCTGCGGGGTCAGCTCAGCCAGGGTGGCGCAGGCCACGTCCAGCGCGCGCGGGTTGCTGGTCATGGTGTTGCCGTAGATGCCCTTGCGGTACAGCTGCGCGGCGTGCTCGGTCACCGCCAGCACCGACAGCGGGTACTGCGCGGCGTTCAGTGCCTTGGAGTAGGTTTCCATGTCCGGCGCATCCAGGCCTTCGAAGCCCGGATAGTCGACCACCGACAGCACGCCATGGGCGCGCAGGCCAGCCTGGATCGAGTCCAGCAGCAGCAGGCTGCCATGGGCGCGGGTCAGTTCGCGGGCCAACGCATAGAACGCAGGCGGCACGGAGCGGCCCGGGTCGCCTTCGCCCATCACCGGCTCCAGGAACACCGCTTCGATGAACCAGTTGTTCTGCGCGGCATCCTCGAACACCTTGCGCAGCCCGGCCTCGTCGTACGGGGCGACGGTGATCACCGACTCCTCACCACGGTAGCTGGCCAGGTGCTGCATGTAGGTCTTGCGGCTGGAATCGGAATACAGCGCCGGGCGGTCGGTACGGCCGTGGAAGCTGCCCTTGATGACCACCCGCTTGATCGCCGCACCGGCATGGCGGGCGCCCGGGTCGGTCTGCAGCTTGGCGTTGACGTCGGCGATGCGCGCGGCCAGGCCAACCGCTTCGGAGCCGGAATTCAGGCACATGAAGCGCGTGAACGGACAGCCGCCACGACGGTGGCCGATCTCGGCCCGCAGCGCGGTGATGAAGCGCTGCTGGGACAGGCTGGGGGTCATGATGTTGGCCATCACCTGCGGCCGTGACATTGCCTCCATGACCGCATCGGGGGTGTGGCCGAAGCCGAGCATGCCGTAGCCGCCGGCGTCGTACAGCACCGCGCCCTTCAGGGTGACCACCCACGGGCCGCGCGCGGCCAGCGCCACGTATGGGGTCACCGCATCATCGGCGTAGAAATTGACGAAGCCGTCCTGCATGGCATCGATCTGCGCCTGCTCATCCTGTGCCAGCAGCGGCCCCAGCTCGGCCTGCACGCGCGCGAATTCGGCAGCAGCGGCATCGACTGCGGCAACCAGTTGCGGATGGTTGGCGGCGAGGGCAGTCAGGGTTGCGTCATCCAGGCCGTTGGTGAGGCGGGTGCCGGGCTGGGTGCGCAGGGGGGCGAGGCGTTCGATGAAGCTCATTGCAGATCTCCTGAAACGTTGGGTCGCACGGGCCTTCAAAAGCAAAACGCGCGTCTTTACGCGCGCTTGGGGCGGGCTCGTGCAGCGGACTTCCTCGTCGATGCTAGCACTTGTTTTTTTGCGCGATAACCCCGCAAAAGACTGCTGCATAGCAGCATTTTGCGCGACGTTCGGGCTCGGTCGTGCCGGCTCGCAGACGCTGGACGTACAATGCGCGCCATTGTCGACCTGTTGCCGTCCACTGCCTTGAAGAAGTCCGATTTCCATTACGACCTGCCGGCCGAACTGATCGCCCAGGCCCCCTTGGCCGAACGCTCGGCGAGCCGCCTGCTGCTGGTGCCGCCGGCACCGGCTGCCTTCACCGACCTGCAGGTGCGCGACCTGCCGTCGCTGCTGCAGCCGGGCGACCTGCTGGTGTTCAACGACACCCGGGTGATCCCGGCGCGCCTGTTCGGGCAGAAGGCCAGCGGTGGTCGCGTGGAGATCCTGATCGAGCGCCTGCTCGGCGGTCAGCAGGCCCGTGCGCAGGTGGGCGCCAGCAAATCGCCGAAGGCCGGCAGCCGCATCGCCCTGGATGCCGGCGGCGAAGCCGAGGTGCTGGGCCGCGACGGCGAGTTCTACGTGCTGCAGTTCCACGTACCGGAGTCGCTGGAACAGTGGCTGCTGCACGCCGGGCGGCTGCCGTTGCCGCCCTACATCCAGCGTGAGCCGGGCGTGGACGATCGCGAGCGCTACCAGACCGTGTTCGCGCGCGAAGTGGGCGCGGTGGCGGCGCCGACCGCCGGCCTGCACTTCGATGAGGCGCTGCTGGCGGCACTGAAGGACAAGGGCGTGGATTTCGGCCACGTCACCCTGCACGTGGGCGCAGGCACGTTCCAGCCGGTGCGCGCCGACGACCTGAAGGACCACGTCATGCATCGCGAGTGGCTGAACGTGGGCGCCGAGCTGGTGCAGCAGGTGCGGCGCACGCGTGCGGCCGGTGGCCGGGTGATCGGCGTCGGCACGACCGTGGTGCGCGCGCTGGAAAGCGCGATGCGCGATGGCGAACTGCTGCCGTTCGCCGGCGAAACGCAGATCTTCATCACCCCGGGATACCGGATCCGCAGCGTCGACGCGATGGTGACCAATTTCCACCTGCCCGAAAGCACGCTGCTGATGATGATCTCGGCCTTCGCCGGCAAAGAGCGGGTGTTCGAGGCCTACCAGCACGCCATCGAGCAGCGCTACCGCTTCTTCAGCTACGGCGACGCGATGCTGCTGTTCCCGCAGGCGGGCTGAGACGCCAACACGCGCTTGCGGTGGGTGCGCACCGTTCGTGCGCACTTGCGGTGCCTGAGGGGTGGGAAAGCCACGCATGGCGTGGCTCTACTGTCGCCCAGTAGATCCACGCCATGCGTGGATGATTCTGTCCGCGAGCGGGTTCCGCCGGGTTGCTCAGCCCAGATCCACGTTGCACTCGCTGAGCAAGACAGATTGGCCGTCCGAGACCATCAAATGGCGACCTTGGATACGGGCCAAGCGAACGCCCAGTGTCCTTGCCCCGGCTTCCACCGCCGCCCGCCATCCATCCAGATCGCCGTGGAAGGAAAGGGCTCGGAAGCGCTGGCCGTTCGGTGCAACTATCCGGCAGCTGTCCGATACGATGCCACCGCTGCTTGCGACGATCTCGCCGGCAGAGTCCAGCAGCGTGTGGAACTGACTTGCAGCACCGCTCGTTTCGTAGTCTTCGTAATAGACAAATTCCACGCCGGCCACAGTGTTCGTTCCTGGGGCGGTTCGATCGGCACTTTGCTCGATTTTTCCGCAGAGGATGCTTTCCAGGGTTTTTCGGTCGTTGTTCATTACTCGCCTCGGCTCATTCCGGGCCCGCTTGCGCGATCAACCGGATCCCGAGCGGGGGAAGGGGGGCTCGTCCTGAACGCGCCACCCATGCGCGGCTGTTGCTGCGCAAGTCTTGCTTCGTGGGTTGAAATCTCTGAAGGATCGACTTCAAATCGACGTATCCACTGATCGGCGTGCCGGCCGATCAGCCTCGGCTCTGCGGACTTCGGGTTGGAATGGAGATTGCCAGCCGATGCTGGTCGGATACCCCTGAGTTGATGGTCCAGCAGCACATAGGCCGGCGGTCGTGGATCCTCTGCGTCTACGAGGGCGAGGGGCCTTGCCCCGGCTTGGACCATGACGCCGTTACCATAGTCGTGAAACGTGAAATGCTTCTCGGCAAGAGCGCTGCGGAGTTGATCGACCCCTCCGGCCGCTGCCAGCCGGGCATGATCCAGCAGGGTCAACCAGCTCACCGTCTTGATCTTGAAATTCTTGAATTCGGGTCGGTTGGCCAGGTGCGCAGCGTGCCCCGCATCCAAGCCCGGAAGACGCTGGGCCAGTACTGCTTCGACAGGCTCATTGCGCTCGCGGCGTACCGCGCTCAGATTCAAGGCGTAGCCTGCATGCCCATGCTCGGCCCTCAGCCAGCGTGCGCAGTTGATCGCCAGTTCGATGAAAGGGCGCCAGCACCCCGAGACGTGGCCAATCGGGACCGACAGTTCGAATACGCTCATGTCGCTGCCCATCCGGGATTGCCAGCCACGCTTGCCATAAACGAGGAACTGCCAGGCGCCCGCGTCCTCGGCCTTGGAGCCGCTGGTGTAGCAGAAGCTGAGATGGTCGTCTTCCGACAACGGTTCGATCATTTCGCGCAGCGTCTTGCAGTCCTTGACGCGCTGCCGGGGGAGCCCATCCTTCGGTTTCTCGCGCCAGAGCCATGACAAGGCATCCCCCGCGAGCTCGTGGAACGCGTCGAAACAAAGGCAGAGGTGGTCTCTCGTCGGGACCGAGTGTGCATCCTTGAAGTAGAGGGTCAGGCGTAGGCACATCACCGCGCCTATATAGCTCGCGGGGCCGCCCGGAAGAAGCAGGTCGCCAGGAAGCTTGAGCGACTCCAGTGCGTCCGTAGTCCATTCAATCTCCAGGGGAAGCTCGCGCAGGGTGGACATGAGTGAAGTGCCAGCATGTGTAACTGCTCACCCTAAGAAGAAGGCTTCCAGGCGCCAAGGCCAATTGCGACAAGCAGGTGTCGTATGGACACCTGTTCAGGCCTGAATGGGCGACCGGCCCTGTTTTGGGAGACAATGGGCGACTATTTGCCCGAACGACCGCTCCATGTCCCGATTGCAGTTCCAGCTCCAGACCCGTGATGGCCGCGCCCGCCGTGGCCGCCTGACCTTCCCACGTGGCACGGTGGAAACGCCGGCCTTCATGCCGGTGGGGACCTATGGCTCGGTCAAGGGCATCCTGCCGGACCAGGTGCGCGCGCTGGGCGCCGAGATCATCCTCGGCAACACCTTCCACCTGTATCTGCGCCCGGGCCTGGACATCATCGCCGACCATGGCGGCCTGCACGGCTTCTGCCGCTGGGATGGCCCGATTCTGACCGACTCCGGCGGCTTCCAGGTGTTCTCGCTGGCCCACCGCCGCAAGATCACCGAGCAGGGCGTGACCTTCGCCTCGCCGACCGACGGTGCCCGCGTGTTCCTGGGGCCGGAAGAGAGCATGAAGATCCAGAAGGTGCTCGATTCGGACGTGGTGATGATCTTCGACGAGTGCACGCCGTACCCGGCCACCGAGGACGTCGCCCGCCGCTCGATGGAGCTGAGCCTGCGCTGGGCCCAGCGCAGCCGCAACGCCCATGATGAACTCGGCAACGACGCGGCCCTGTTCGGCATCGTCCAGGGCGGGGTACATACCGACCTGCGCAGCCGTTCGGCCGAAGCCCTGCAGGGGATCGGCTTCGACGGCTATGCCATCGGCGGCCTGGCCGTGGGTGAGCCGGAAGACGAGCGCAATGCCATGCTCGACCATCTGGACCCCGAGCTGCCCGCCGACCGTCCGCGCTACCTGATGGGCGTCGGCCGCCCCGAGGACCTGGTCGAGGGTGTCGCACGTGGCGTGGACATGTTCGACTGCGTGATGCCGACCCGGAATGCGCGCAACGGCCACTATTTCACCTCGTTCGGCACCGTCCGCATCCGCAATTCACAGTACGCGCGGGACATGGACCCGATCGAGCCGGGCTGTGGCTGCGTGGCCTGCGCCGGCGGCTATACCCGCTCGTACCTGCGTCATCTGGACCGCTGCAACGAGATGCTGGCGCCGATGCTGGGCACCCAGCACAACCTCTTCTATTACGAAAAACTCATGGCCGACATCCGCGCGGCCATCGAGGCGGGAACCTTCCTGGCCTTCCGCGAGTCCTTCTATGCAGCACGCGGGGCGGTAGCGCCGCCCCTGTAAACCCGCAGCACCCCCTGCCAAACGGCCCAAGGACGAATGCCCGGGGCCGTGGCATACTTCAAGGCTGACCCAGATCCGCGGTCGACACCTCGTGCCCGTGAAACGGCCGAAGCGCCGCCCAACCAAAGGACCAACGATGAACCTGCTTGCCTTCCTGATTCCCGCCGCCCACGCCCAGGCCGCCGGCGGCCAACCGCAGGGCATGGGCCTGACCACGCTGCTGTTCCCGATCATCCTGATCGCCATCATGTACTTCCTGATGATCCGCCCGCAGATGAAGCGGCAGAAGGAGCACAAGGCCATGCTGGAGAAGATCAAGCGCGGCGACGAAGTGCTGACCAACGGCGGCATCGCCGGCAAGGTCACCGATATCGGCGACAACTTCGTCACCGTCGAAGTGGCCGAAAACGTGCGCATCCGCGTGCAGAAGGGCGCCGTGGGCAGCGTGCTGCCGACCGGTACCCTGGATTCGGCCAAGTAAGCCACTCCCTTTCTGAAGCACAACCGCGGCGCCGGGGATGGCGCCGCGCGGGACCCAAGCAATGCTCGAATTTCCACGCTGGAAGTACGTCGTCATCGTGATCGTACTGGCGCTCAGCGCGCTGTACGCACTGCCCAACATCTACCAGAAGGACCCTGCCATCCAGATCACCGCCAACCGTGGCGGCCAGATCGACGATGCGCTGCGTGACCGTGTGCTGGCCGACCTGAAGAAGGCCGGTGTCACCACGCTGGGCGCAGAGAAGGAAGGGGACAGCCTGATCGTCCGCCTGTCGGACCTGAAGTCGCAGTCCGCCGCCAGCGATGCGCTGCGTGACAGCGTGGGCGAGAACTACACGGTGGCCCTGAACCTGGCCTCGACCGTGCCGGACTGGCTGGCCAAGCTCGGCGGTCGCCCGATGGTGCTGGGCCTGGACCTGCAGGGCGGCGTGCACTTCGTGCTGCAGGTCGACCAGAAGGCTGCGCTGGACAAGCGCCTGGATGCCTACACCGAAGACGTGCGCAGCACCCTGCGTGATGCGCGCATCGCCTACCAGTCGGTCGAGCGTCGTGCCGACAACACCATCGTCGCCAACCTGAGCCCGTCGGCCGGCGAAGATGCCGGTACCCGTGCCCGCGCCGCGCTGGCCAAGGCGCAGCCGACCCTCGGCTACGACGTCAGTGGCAACCGCATCACGGTGTCCATTCCGGAAGCCGAGATCGCGCAGATCGCCAACGGCGCCATCGAGCAGAACATCAATACCCTGCGCAACCGCGTGAACCAGCTCGGCGTGTCCGAGCCGATCATCCAGCGCCAGGGCGCCGACCGCGTGGTGGTACAGCTGCCGGGCGTGCAGGACACCGCCGAAGCCAAGCGCATGATCGGCGCCACCGCCACCCTGGAATACCGGGCTGTGGTGGAAGGCAACGCGCAGGACGCCATCGCGTCGGGTCGTATCCCGCCGGAAGCCAAGGTCTACCAGCGTCGTGACAACGGCGGTCCGGTGCTGCTGAACAAGCGCGTGATCGTCACCGGTGACCAGATGGTGGCCGCGCAGGCGGTGACCGACTCCACCAGTGGCACCCCGGCAGTCAGCGTGACGCTGAACAACGTCGGTGGCCAGCGCATGTTCGACTTCACCAGCGCCAACGTGAACAAGCCGATGGCGGTGGTCTACACCGAGCGCGTGCCGACCGTGACCGTCGTCGACGGCCAGGAAGTGCGCGGCTTCAAGGTCAACGAGGAAGTCATCTCGGTGGCCAACATCAACGGCGTGTTCGGCAAGAACTTCCAGACCACCGGTCTGCAGAAGAAGGAAGCCGAGGACCTGGCCAAGCTGCTGAAGTCGGGCTCGCTGGCTGCGCCGATGGACTTCGTCGAAGAGCGCGTGGTCGGCCCGAGCCTGGGTGCGGAGAACGTCAAGAACGGCATCACCGCGGTGGTCTACGCGTTCATGTTCACCCTGGTGTTCTTCACCATCTACTACCGCATGTTCGGTCTGATCACCTCGATCGCGATGCTGTTCAACCTGCTGATCGTGGTGGCAGTGATGTCGCTGTTCGGCGCGACCATGACCCTGCCGGGCTTTGCCGGTCTGGCGTTGTCGGTCGGTCTGTCGGTCGACGCCAACGTGCTGATCAACGAGCGTATCCGTGAAGAGCTGCGTGCCGGCGTGCCGGGCAAGACCGCGATCGTGACCGGCTACGAGCGCGCCTCGGGCACCATCCTCGACGCCAACCTGACCGGCCTGATCGTCGGTGTGGCGCTGTTCGCATTCGGTACCGGTCCGCTGAAGGGCTTCGCGCTGACCATGATCATCGGTATTTTCGCTTCCATGTTCACCGCGATCACCGTATCGCGTGCACTGGCGACGCTGATCTACGGCCGTCGCAAGAAGCTCCAGAACGTGGCCATCTGACGGGACGACACGCACATGAAACTGTTTCCGCTGCACATCCTCCCGAACGATACCCAGATCGACTTCATGCGCTGGCGCCATGTCGCGATGGTCGTCACGATCATCGTGTTCCTGGCATCGATCGGCATCATCGGCTTCAAGGGCTTCAACTACGCTCTGGACTTCACCGGCGGCACCCTGATCGAAGCCCGCTTCGAGCGCCCGGTGGACGTCGAGCAGGTCCGTTCCAAGCTGGAGCAGAACGGCTTCGACGGCGCCCAGGTACAGAGCGTCGGTGGCAACACCGACCTGCTGATCCGCCTGGCCCCGCACGGTGAGCACGCTCCGGGTACCGGCGGCGCCTCTGCCGAAGACAAGGCCACTGCTGCGGCCGTGGTCAAGGCGGTCTCTTCGGCCGACAATCAGGCCACGGTGCTGCGCAACGAGTTCGTTGGCCCGCAGATCGGCAAGGACCTGGCGATGAATGGCCTGTACGCCACCATCTTCATGCTGGCCGGCTTCCTGATCTACATCGCGGTGCGCTTCGAATGGAAGTTCGCGGTCACCGCCAGCATCGTGGCCATGTTCGACCTGATCGTGACGGTGGCTTACGTGTCGCTGCTCGGCCGTGAGTTCGACCTGACCGTGCTGGCCGGCCTGCTGTCGGTGATGGGCTTTGCGATCAACGACATCATCGTGGTGTTCGACCGCGTCCGCGAGAACTTCCGCAGCCTGCGCGTGGAGCCGATGGAAGTGCTGAACCGTTCGATCAACCAGACGCTGTCGCGTACGGTGATCACGGCGGTGATGTTCTTCCTGTCTGCGCTGGCCCTGTACCTGTACGGCGGCAGCTCGATGGAAGGCCTGGCCGAGACGCACATGATCGGTGCGGTGATCGTGGTGCTGTCCTCGATCCTGGTGGCGGTGCCGATGCTGACCATCGGTGCCCTGCGGGTGACCAAGCAGGATCTGCTGCCCAAGGCCAAGGACGTCGAGGCCCTGGCGCGTCGTCCGTAAGCCTCCGCTGCACGCAGTACACAGAGAACCCCGCGCAAGCGGGGTTTTTTGTTGGCAGGGCTGCGCCCTGCACCTGCAGAGGCCAGAGCAACGTCAACGTCAACGTCAAAGGCGAGTATCCGTGGTTGGGCGGGGCGGTGTGGGTGGGCAGGACACGCCGTAAACCCATCCATGGGGGCTCGATGGCGCCATCCATGGCGCCAACGGTCC